>NZ_JBFTLQ010000064.1:0-46026 GCF_056396525.1 Cupriavidus sp. 05T41 | reverse complement strand
GGCTGGGCCAGCGCACCACCGGCGTGGCGCTGGTGCTGCTGCTGGCATGCTGGCTGCCGCTGGCCTTCGCGCCGCGGTCGCTGTGGCTGCTGGTGGCCGGCGTGATCGTGCTCGACCTGGCCGGGCAGGCCATCCATGTCACCAACCAGAGCCTGGTGTTCCGCGCGCGGCCCGAGGCCCATGGCCGCCTGGTGGGCTGCTATATGCTCTTCTATGCGCTGGGCAGCGGCGCTGGCGCGATCGCCTCGACCCACGCCTACGCACACGCCGGGTGGAGCGGCGTGTGCATGCTGGGCGCGGGCATCAGCGCGGCGGCGCTGGCGTTCTGGCTGCTGACGCTGGCGGCCATGCMGCMCGAAGCCGGCAGGCCCTGACGCAAGCCGGGTGGCGCGCGGGTTGGCGCGGCAATTGGCGGCCGGTGCTTTCGTTTTCCTTGCGGATGCCGGCGCGTTGCCGGCGCGTTGCCGGCATGACTTCGGGTAAATCGCGTATCGGCTGCGTCAACCAAAGTACGCCTCCTTGCGTAAGAGCGGTGTCACCCATGCCCTCGTGCGAGACGAGACAGGACCGCCATGCCCTTTCGCTTTCCACGCCTGACGACAGCCTGGTTCCTGGGCGCGGCCGCCGCGCTGCTGGGCGCCTGCGCGCAAGTCGGCATGCCTGACGGCGGCACCCCCGGCGCCGCGCTCGGGCCCGCCGACCTGCACTGGCTCAACAGCGTCACTTTCGGCGCCGACCAGGCCGGCATCGACCGCTTGCGCAAGCTCGGCCGCGAGCGCTATCTCGACGAACAGCTCAAGGCGCCCGCCGCCGACAGCGGCGAACTCGCCGCCACCATCGGCGCGCTGGGCATTTCCCAGCAAAGCGGCGAGCAGCGCCTGCGCAGCGTGCGTGCCKAGCAGCAGCGCATCAACACGCTCACCKACGAAGACGACAAGCAAAAGGCGCGCGACGCGCTCAACCGCACCGGCAACGAGGTGGTGCTCGACACCGGGCGCCGCCACCTGCTGCGCGCGCTGTACTCGCCGGCGCAATTGCGCGAGCAGATGACGTGGTTCTGGATGAATCACTTCAGCGTGTACTCGGGCAAGGGCGCGGTGCGCTGGGTGCTGGCAGACTACGAGGACAAGGCCATCCKAGCGCGTGCGCTCGGCAGGTTCCGCGACCTGCTGATGGCCACCGTGACCGCGCCGGCCATGCTGGAGTACCTGGACAACGCGCAGAGCGCCGCCGGCCGCATCAACGAGAACTACGCGCGCGAACTGATGGAGCTGCATACGCTGGGCGTGTCCGGCGGGGCCAGCGGTTCGCGCTACACGCAGCAGGACGTGCAGGAACTGGCGCGCGTGCTGACCGGGCTCGGCATCAATGCCACCGGCCAGCCGCCCGGGCTGGCGCCGCAGAGGCAGGCGCAATACCTTGCCGACGGCGTGTTCGAGTTCAATCCCGGCCGGCATGACTTCGGCGCCAAGACCCTGCTCGGCCATCGCATCGAGCCCTCCGGCTTCCACGAGGTGGAGCAGGCCGTGGATATCCTCAGCCGCGAGCCGGCCACGGCGCGCTTCGTCTGCGCCAAGATCGCCGCGCATTTCGTCGGCGACACGCCGGCGCCGGCGCTGGTCGAGCGCATGGCGGCCACCTTCGCGCAACGCGACGGCGATATCGCCGCCGTGCTGCGCACGCTGTTCCTGTCGCCCGAGTTCAACGCCGCGCTGGCGTCCGGCCCGCGCAAGTTCAAGGACCCGATGCAGTTCGTGGCGTCGTCGCTGCGGCTGGCCTACGATGGCCGCATGGTGGCGAACCTGCGCCCGGCCGTCGGCTGGCTCAACCAGCTTGGCGAGCCGCTCTACGGCCGCGTCACGCCGGACGGTTTTCCCGCCGCGCAGGGCGCCTGGGCCAGCTCGGGGCAGATGATCAAGCGCTTCGAGATCGCGCGCGCGATCGGATCCGGCCAGGCCGGCCTGTTCTCGAAGGACGACGGCAAGCCCGCCGGGCGCACCGGTTTCCCCCAACTGGGCAACCGCATCTACTACGACAGCATCGAAGCCACGCTCGGCTCCGCCACGCGCACGGCCATGACGCAGGCGGCGTCGCAGGCGGAATGGAACACCATCCTGCTGTCATCGCCCGAATGGATGCAGCCGTGATATCCGCGAGTGCCTGAACAAGGAGCGTCCCATGCAACGACGTGAATGGCTCAAGCGTGCCGGCATGGCCGGCCTCGCCACGCTGGCCCCCGGCATCGCCTCGCGCGCCTACGCGCTGCCGCAGCAGGCCGAGGCGCGCTTCCTGCTGGTGTTCCTGCGCGGCGGCTACGATGCCACCAATGTGCTGGTGCCGGCCGGCAGCGATTTCTACTATGCCGCGCGGCCCGGCATCGCCATCGCCCGCCCGCCCGGGCAAGGCATGCCGGCCGATCCGCGTGCGGCCTTGTCGCTGGCGGCGGCCTTCGACGGCGGCGGCAGGGGCATCGACACCTGGGCGCTGCATCCCGCGCTCAGGGACAGCATGCTGCCGCTGTGGCAGAGCCAGCAGCTTGCCTTCGTGCCGTTCGCCGGCACCGATGATCTCTCGCGCAGCCACTTCGAAACGCAGGATGGCATGGAGGCGGGCCTGCCGCAGCCCGGCGGCAAGGGCGTGCGTATCGACGCATCGCTGCGCGGCACGGGCTTCCTCAACCGGCTGGCCGTGGCCATGGGCGGGCGCGCCGCGCCGGTGGCTTTCACCGATGGCTTGCCGGTGGTGCTCGGCGGCTCGCTCGGCGTGCCCAATGTCTCGCTCAAAGGCACCGGACGCACGCCCTTCGATGAACGCCAGGCGCGCGTGCTGGCGCAGATGTACCGCGGCACGCGTTTCGAGTCGCTGATCGACGAGGGTTTCGAGCTGCGCCAGACCGTGGCGCAGGAGGCCGAGGCCATGCAGCACCGCGACAGCATGCAGAGCGCCGGCATGGCGGCGCAGGGCGACGCCGACCCAGCCACGGCCGGGCGCATGCAGGAKATGCAGGCCGCCAGCCGCCGCGCGCTCAGCGCCAGGGGCTTCGAGCTGGAAGCGCGCCGCATGGCAGGCCTGATGCGCGAGCGCTTCAACCTGGGCTTCATCGATGTGGGCGGCTGGGATACGCACGTCAACCAGGGCGGCGCGCAAGGGCAGATGGCCAGCCTGCTCGACAACCTCGGACGCGGCATTGCCGGTTTTGCCGGGGAGATGGGCCCGGCATGGAGCAAGACCACGCTGGTGGTGGTATCCGAGTTCGGCCGCACCTTTCGCGAGAACGGCACGCGTGGCACCGACCATGGCCACGGCACGGTGTACTGGGTGGCCGGCGGCACGGTGCGCGGCGGGCGCATTGCGGGCGAGCAGGTGGCGGTGGAGCAGCGCACGCTGAACCAGAACCGGGACTGGCCGGTGCTCAACGAATACCGCGCGGTGCTCGGCGGCATCTTCAGGCGTCTCTACGGGCTGGACGATGCGCGCCTGGCGCAGGTGTTTCCCGGCACGCGCGCGCTGGACATCGGGCTGGTCTAGCGATTGCGGGAGCCGGGGCCCGATCCCCCGCGAACGCGAATCGCCCCCCGGTTCGCACCGCTTGGCCGATCTGGACGCGCTGCGCCGCCGGTACGAGCGGATGTCAGTCGCCTGGCGCCGCCAGTTCCGCCCGCAGCTTTTCCATCTCCCGCGTCACCTCTGCGGTAAATGCCGGACCGTCCCACGCGCGGTAGTTCTGCTGCGCGTAGGCCAGCGCGTTCTTGTAGTACAGGAAGGCGTTGAGGCGGTTGCGCACGTAGTTGTTCTGCGTGCGCGTGACCTTGCCGGGGCTGCCCATCACGATGGAGTTGGGCGGGATCACGGTGCCTTCCTTGAGGAAGGCATGGCCGGCGACGATGCTGTTGTCCCCGATCACGCAGCCGTCCATGATGGTCGCGTTGATGCCGATCAGGCAGTTGTCGCCGATCGTGCAGCCGTGGATGGTGCAGTGATGGGTGATGGAGCAATGGCTGCCGATGATGGTCGGCGTACGGTCGCCGACATGCAGCATGGCGAAGTCCTGGATGTTGGTGTACGCGCCGATCACGATTTCCGTGTGCTCGGCGCGCGCGGCCGCGTTGATCCAGATCGAGGCGTTCTCATGCACCGTGATCTTGCCGTAGAGGTAGGCCGATTCGTGCACGTAAGCGCTCGGGTGCAGGCTCACGTCCGGTCCGATCACTGCCATCGCTGTCTCCTTGGGGTTATGGTTGGCATCGGCCGATTGTAAGCGCCCCGCCTGGCCGCGCGGGCAGCCTTCATCTCGCCCCGCGCAGCGCCTATGCTGGGCGCAGGTCACCGCGATTTCCGGAGCCCGCCATGCCTGAGCCGCTCTTGCCTGCCGCCGCCAATGCCGTGTCGGTCGTGTTCGCCTGCGCCGTGCTTGCGGCCGCGCCTGCCGGCGCCGCCGACGCCAGCGCCGCTGCCGGCCGCTATCAGAACCGCGACAACGATCCGTTCTTCCAGGTCTCCGCGAAGATCGCCAATTGCCCCGAGCCGCTGGGCCCGCGCGTGGACGAGGCCGAATGGCTGCGCGATTCGCACCACCGCATCGAGCACGGCAACCACTGCTGGCTGGAGGGGCGCTGCCGCCTGCCCAGTGCCTACCAGTACGACCGGGAGATTGCCGAAGGCGCGCGGCGGCGCCTGCAGGCGATATCGACCGCCATGCCGGGCTGGCGGGATTCGACGCTGTGGTTCACGGTGCGGCAGCGCTGGCTGCTGGTGCAGGGCTGCGTGGGACGCGGGTTCGCGCGCGAGGACTTCTTCAAGGCGCTGCGCGAGGTGGCTGACGTGGAACGCGTGATCGACCAGACCACGGCGGACCCGGCGCGCGGGGTGCCGTATCCCGTTTTCGGCGGGCCCTAGTTGTGCGGCCCGCGCAGCAGTGCTACCTTGCGTGCAGACCGGCGGCAGGTGCCGCCATAGCCCGCTTGCCCGCTTGCGATACGACATGACTGTTCACCCCCACCGGCCGGCGCCCGCCAGCGGAAGGCCTGGCGCATTGCGACTGGCGTGCCTGTCGGCGCTGCTGCTGTGCGGCACCCCGCAGGCCGCGCAGGCACAGGCGCCCGTGCCGGCCGATGCGGCGGCAATACCCGCCGCCGCAACCCCCGCCGAGCCGCCGCCGCGCGCGCCCGGCACCATCTGCGACACCGACTGGTTCCAGTCCGGCGCGCGCACGCAGATGGAGGCCAGCGGCGACATGCCGATGTCCATCACCATGGTCATCCGGCATCCGGTACGAACCGAGACCGGCTGCAGCGCCTGGCTGTCGATCCACTCGAAATCGGCGCTGGCAGCCATGATGGGCCCGCCCGTGGTGATGGATCAGGTGCACCGCATGAACTTCGACCGCGACGCCAGCGGCACCGGCKGCTCGGTGAGCAGCCAGCGCGCCACCATCAACGCGCAGGCGCGCTATACCAGGCTGTTCGGCGAAGCTTCGTTCCAGGGCCACGGCGTGCTCAGCTATGCCGGGCTGACCGTGCGCGAGGGCATCGTTCTGCCGGGCCAGACGCTCACCTCCAGCCTCGACCTGGAGATCCACAGCCTGGCCACCGGCGAGTTCGTCACCACCATCCGCGCACCGGCGGCCTCTGTGACCATCGGCGAGCGGCGCGTCGGGCGCGCGCGGTCCATCGAGACCATGATGGGCCGCCGCCAGTGCATGCCGATCACTTATCAGAAGCGCAGCGCGCTCGGACCGCTGATGATGGGCGACGACGTGATCCAGACGGAACCCGCCGTCATGGAAATCACCGACTGGTACTGCCCGACGGAGGCGTTCGTGATGCGCACCGAGGTGCGCCAGAAGGGCAAGGTCGAGCGGATCGACACCACTGCGCTCGGCGACCAGGGCGAGGATCCTCCCTGAGGCCTGCGCATGCCGTTGCGGCAACATCTTGTGCCGGTAAAAAATAGCTTGCAATTAAATCGCGCACAATCTAAATTACGGCCCATGGACACGAAACGCACCTCCMGGAACAAGCAGGCAGCGCCCGGCGCCGGCATCGACAGCGCCTCCTCGCTGTTGCTGGACCACCAGTTCTGCTTTTCCGTGTATGCCACTTCGCTGGCCCTGAACAAGCTTTACCGCAAGTTGCTGGCACCGCTGGGCCTGACGTATCCGCAATACCTMGTGATGATGGTGTTGTGGGAGGCCGATGGCCTGACTGTGTCGGATATCGGCGCGCGCCTGCATCTGGATTCGGCCACGCTGACGCCGCTGCTCAAGCGCATGGAGGCCCAGCAACTGCTGCGCCGCGAGCGCGCCGTGGAGGACGAGCGTCAGGTCATCGTCACGCTGACCGCGCAGGGGCGCGCGCTGCGCCAGCAGGCGGAGGCCGTGCCGCGCGCGGTCTTGTGCGCGGCGGATTGCKGCATTGACGAGATCGTGTCGGTCAAGGCGGAACTGGACAAGCTGCGCGGGCGGTTCGCCGACGCGGGCGGCTGAAGCGGAACAAGGCGCGGCCGCACGGGCGGCATGTGCGTGATCCGTGTGATCCGTGTGATCCGTGTGATCCGTGTGATCCGTGTGATCCGTGCGATTCGTGCGATTGGTTCGAGTCGCGGGTCAAATGAATAGTGTGCTATTTAATAGATCGCGATGCAAAATGCAACGCGAGGAGCAGGCAGCAGCAAAGTCGCAAAGCCGGAAACACGCAGTAGGCAGCAACCCCAAAAAGGCTCCATGAGCCGGCATTTCCACTCTCATCACCAAACCGGAGAATCAACATGTCGATCGAACAAGTCCTCTATCGTGCCAGCGCCACCGCCACCGGAGGCCGCGACGGCCGCGCGGTGTCTTCCGACAACGTGCTCGACGTCAAGCTGGCCACCCCGCGCGAGCTGGGCGGCGCAGGCGGTGCCGGCACCAACCCCGAGCAACTCTTCGCCGCCGGCTACTCGGCTTGCTTCATTGGCGCAATGAAGTTTGTCGCCGCGCGCGACAAGATCGCGCTGCCCGCCGATACCAGCATCACCGGCCAGGTCGGCATCGGCCCCATCCCCAATGGCTTCGGCATCGAGGTGGAGCTGACCATCGCGCTGCCCGGCATGGACCGTGCCGCCGCGCAGTCGCTGGTGGACAAGGCCCACATCGTCTGCCCGTACTCGAACGCCACGCGCGGCAATATCGACGTGCGCCTCACGCTGGCCTGAGGCAGGCAGCGGGGTTGTTCTAGAATCGTGGCGCGGCCTTGCCGGATGGCGGGCCGCGCCACGAAAACAGAACGGAGACACCTTGCGCTACGAATTGACCGACCTGCGCCTGTTCCAGGCCATCGCCGAAGCGCAGAACCTGTCCAACGGGGCATCTGCCGTCCATATCACCGCCTCCGCCGCCAGCTATCGCCTGAAGAACCTCGAGCATGCGATGGGCACGCCGCTGTTCGTGCGCAACGCGCGCGGCATGGAGCTCACGCCCGCCGGCGAGACGCTGCTGACCCATGTGCGCGAACTGCTGCAGGGCGTGGAGCGCATGCACGGCGAAGTGGGGCGCTTCTCGGCGGGGTTGAAAGGCCATATCCGGCTGCTGGCCAACAGCAGCTCGCTCAACGGCTTCATCATTCCCAGCGTCAGCCGCTTCCTGGCGGGCAACCCTGACGTCAACATCGATCTCGAAGAGCGCGCCAGCCAGGCCATACCTTCCGCGGTGGCGGCGCAGGAAGCCGACATCGGCATTCTCGCGGGCGACATCGACGCGCGCGGCGTGCGCATCGAACGCTATGCCGTGGACGAGTTGATCCTGGCCGTGCCCGCGGACCATCCGCTCGCCAGGCAGGACGAACTGCGCTTCGGCGCGGCGCTGGATTTCGATTTTGTCTGCATGAGCCGCGCCAGCAGCAACTTCCTGTTCCTGCGCGACATGGCGCAGCGCGCCGGCAAGAGCCCCAACGTGCGCCTGCACGCACACAGCTTCGAGGCCGCGCTATCGCTGGTGGAGGCCGGCGTTGGCGTGGCGCTGGTGCCGCGCAGCGTCGCCGCGCAGGCCTTGCGCGAAGCCCGCGTGGCGGGCGTGCGGCTGGCCGAGCCGTGGGCGCGCCGCGAACTGAACCTGATCGTGCGCGCGGACCGCAAGCTGCCGTCCTTCACTGCCGCCTTCGTGCAGTTCCTGCTCGATGACCCGCGGGTGGCCGCCACGCGCGAGCGTGTTTGAGCCGGGCGCATGGCCGATGCGCCCGTGGCAGCCTGCGGTCATGAAAAAAACGACTTGATATTTAGCTTATATATCATTTTTAGAATGCCATGGGCATGGCTACACTTTCCTCGTGTACCCAGGACGACACGGGTAGGCACAAGGAAAAGCAATGATCACGAAGCAAAAGCTGGCCGCCGCGCTGGCTCTCTCCCTCCTCAGCATGTCGCCGGCGTGGAGCGCCGGCATCCCCGCATCCGCCTCTGCGCCAGCCACCGCGCCCACCGCCATTGCCAGCCGGGTCGCGGCCTTGTTCGGCAGCCCCGCCGAGTTGCGTACCACCACCCGCACCGTGACGCTGACGCCGGGCATGAACTACATCGAGGTCGCCTCGGGCGAGTCGGTGGCCTTCCGCGCCGGCGACAAGACGGTTGGCTGGACCTTCCTGCAGGCGATCGGGGGCACCTSGCTCGACCTCAGCCTGATCGCTCCCGAACTGGYGCAAGCCAGGGGCATCCGCGTGTACGTGGGCGCCAGCGAAATCTTCAAGGGAGGCTGAAGACGGCGGCGCGCCATGCGCCGCAAGCCTGTTCCCCGCCTCGCCCCGGCCCGTCAGGGCCGGGCACCCGCGCCATCCAGCMTGCCCGCAGGCGACCGATGGCCGCCCGCCGATAGCACCCGCCGATAGCCCCCATCGATAGCCCCCATCGATAGCCCGCGACAGCGCCTCGCGATGGCGCGCATTTCCCGCGGCACCAGGGCAGCGTTCCAATTCCGCGAACCGCCGGTTCGAATTTTTCGGATGGCCTGACGCGCGCGGCCAAAAATATACTGGCCCCCAGCCTCAGGCTGTCGGTKGCGGATCCTTCGTCTCGCGACGGTCCTTCGGCGACATACAAAAACGAACGATCCGGAGACCGCCATGAATTCCATCCAGGGCCGCGTGCGCCTGCCCGTCTTGTGTTGCAGTGTCCTTGCTTGCCTCCTGGCCGCCGGCCACGCGCACGCGCAACCGGCCAAGGCCGACGCCTATCCGGCCAAGCCGGTCACCATCGTGGTGGCATTCGCGCCCGGCGGCATGACGGATATCGTGGGGCGGCTGCTGGCGGCGGAATTGTCGCAGGCGTTCAAGCAGAGCTTCGTGGTGGAGAACCGCCCCGGCGCGGCCGGGCAGGTCGCGACCGAGTACGTGGCACGCAGGCCCAATGACGGCTACACGCTGCTGCTCAGCGCCACGGGCCATGTGATCGGGCCGGCGGTGCAGAAGAGCGTGCGCTACCAGCCGGTGAAGGATTTCGAGCCGATCGCCCTGATCGCCAAGGCGCCGAACATGCTGGTCGTGAATCCTTCGGTGCCGGCCAGGACCTTGCCGGAGTTCATCAAGTGGGCCAGGGCGCAGCCGAGCGTGCCGTACGGGTCCGCCGGCGTGGGCGGCTCCACCCACCTGGCCGGCKAACTGTTCCGGCAAGTGGCKGGCGTGCCGCTGGTGCATGTGCCGTACAAGGGCGCATCGCCCTCCACCAACGACGTGGTGGCCGGGCAGATCCCGATGGTGTTCCAGGATTCCATGAGCGTGTCCGCCTTCATTGCCGCCGGCAAGCTGCGGCCCCTTGCGGTCACCAGCGCCGAGCGCAGCAAGCTGTTCCCCGACCTGCCCGCCATCGCCGAAGCGGGCTTCAAGAACTACGACCTCTACACCTGGCTCGGCCTGTACGCGCCTGCCGGCACCGCGCCGGAGATCGTGGCGCGCCTGAACCACGAGGCCAACCGCATCATGGGCTCGCCCGAGATGGCCGCCAAGCTGCGCAAGCAGAGCGCCGAGCCCGGCGGCACGCTGGACCCGGCGGCATTCCGCCAGTACGTGGAGGCCGAAGTGGCCAAGTGGCAGCGCACGGTACAGGTCACGGGCGTGAAGGTGGACGAATGACGCCGGCGGAAAACACCAATCGCGCAGCGAATGCCCTGCGTGACGATCCGAATGGCCCCGGCGCCCCTGCAAGCGAGGCGGCCCAGGGCGCGGACGCCTTCTATTTCGGCAAGCTGGCCCAGGGCAGCTTTGTCATTCCCCGCTGCGAGGACTGCCGCCGCTGGCATTTCTTCCCGCGCGTGCTGTGCCCGCACTGCGGCTCGGACGCGCTGGCCTGGCACGCGCCCGCAGGCAGCGGCACGGTCTATTCCACCACCACGGTGCGCCGGCCGGAAGGCGACTACAACGTCAGCCTGGTCGATCTCGACGAAGGGCCGCGCATGATGAGCCGGGTTGCCGGCGTTGCGCCGGATGCCGTCAGGATCGGCTTGCGCGTGCAGGCGCGCGTCGCGCAGGAGGCGGCCGGGCCGCTGCTGGAGTTCATTCCCATGGAGTCGCAATGACGGGCAGCACACAAGCGAAGCGGCGCGGCGCCATCGCCATTCTCGGCACCGGGCTGGCGGGCATGGGCCACGCCGGCGGCCGCACCGAGCAGGAGATCATCGCGCAGGCGGCGCGCGCGGCGGTGACAGCCAGCGGCCTGCGCATGCGGGATATCGACGGCATCATCACCTCCAGCCTGACATCGCCCTGGTGGGTGATGCGCATGGCCGAGTATCTCGGCATCCGGCCGCGCTTCTCCGACAGCACCATGTTCGGCGGCTCCTCCTTCATCGCCGACCTGAACGTCGCGGCGATGGCCATCGAAGCCGGCCAGTGCGACAACGTGCTGATCTGCTACGGCAGCACGCCGCGCAGCGTGCCGAGCAGCTCGCGCATCAACCAGATGCGCGCCGAGCTGGACCCGCAGCCCTACGAGCATCCGTACAAGCCCTTCAACCCGGCGAGCAGCTACGCGCTGGCGGCGGCGCGCCACATGCACCAGTACGGCACCACGCGCACCCAGCTGGMGGAGGTGGCGGTGGCCGCGCGCAAGTGGGCCCGGCTCAACCCGGATGCCTTCTCGCGCGGGCCGCTGAGCGTGGACGACGTGATCAGCGCCAAAATGATTTCCGACCCGCTCACGGTGCGCGATTGCTGCCTGGTCACCGACGGCGCGGGGGCTTTCGTGGTCGCGCGCGCCGACCGCGCGCGCGGCCTGCATGCCAGCCCGGTCTACGTGCTCGGCTGCGGCCATGCGCACTGGCACCGCCAGATCTCCTGCATKGATGACCTGACCGTGACCCCGGCCGCGGCATCGGGGCGCACCGCCTTCGCCGAAGCCGGGCTGACGCCGGCCGATATCGACGTGGTGGAACTGTACGACGCCTTCACCATCAACCCGATCCTGTTCCTGGAGGACCTCGGCTTCTGCGCCAAGGGCGAGGGAGGCGCCTTCGTTTCCGGCGGGCGCATCGAGCCGGGCGGGGCCTTGCCGATGAACACCAACGGCGGCGGGCTGTCCTGCACGCACCCGGGCATGTACAGCATCTTCCTKGTGATCGAGGCAGTCACGCAACTGCGCCGCGAAGCCGGTGCCCGCCAGGTGCGGGACGCCGAGGTCGCCCTGGTCCATGGCAATGGCGGCGTGCTGTCGAGCCAGGCCACGGCCATTCTTTCCACCGCCCTCTGATCTCTCCCTGGGTCTTTCCGAGCCTGACATGACTTCGCATTCCGCCGGTACCACAGCCCCCGCCGTCCTTGCCCCGAGCCCGGACTTCCTCGCCCTGACCCCCGCCGTGCGCTACGGGCGCCATGGCCGCGTGGCGGTATTGCTGATCGACAACCCGCCGGTCAATGGCCTGGGCGACACCGTGCGGCGCGGGCTGTTCGAGGGCCTCGGCATGGCCGCGCAGGACGAAGCCGTCRCGGCGGTGGTCATCCTCGGGGCCGGCAAGGTCTTCTGCGGCGGCGCCGATATCCGCCAGTTCAACACGCCTGCCGCCGCGGCACGGCCCACACTGCGCGAGGTCATCGCGCGCATCGAGGCGTGCGCCAAGCCGGTGGTGGCGGCCATCCACGGCGTGGCGCTGGGTGGGGGCATGGAGCTTGCCCTCGGCTGCCACTACCGCATCGCCACCGCCGATGCCAGCCTGGGCCTGCCCGAAGTCAACCTCGGCCTGGTGCCGGGCGGCGGCGGCACGCAGCGGCTGCCGCGCCTGATCGGCGTGGCCGCGGCGCTGGCGCTGATCCAGTCCGGCCAGCCGGTGCGCGGCGACAAGGCCGTGGCGCTGGGCATGGCCGACGCACTGATCGCGGGCGAGCCCCTGCCTGCCGCCGTGGCGTTTGCCGGGCGCGTGGCGGGTTTGCCGGGCGCCCATCTCGTGATCTCGCGCAAGCCGTGCGCCGATGCCGCGGGCGTGGACTTTGCCGCGTGCCTGGCGGCGGTGAGCCCCAGGGCGCGCAATGCACGGGCGCAGCGCGCCGCCATCGCCTGCGTGGAGGCGGCGGCGCGCTTGCCGGTGGAAGCGGGGCTGGATGCGGAACGCGCGCATTTCGACGAACTGGTGGCGGGGCAGGAATCGAAGGCGCTGCGCCATCTGTTCTTTGCCGAGCGCACGGCGCCCAAGGTCGCCGCCCTGCCTGCCGGAGTCGCCCCGCGCGTGGTGGCGCGCGTGGGCATCCTGGGGGCCGGCACCATGGGCGCGGGTATCGCCATGGCCTTCGCCAACGCCGGCTTCCCGGTGGTCCTGTGCGAGCAGCAGCAGGCCGCGCTGGAGCGCGGGCTGGCACTGATCCGCCACAACTACGGGGTCAGCGCCGCCAGGGGCAAGCTCACGGAGCAGGAGGTCGCGCAGCGCATGGCGCTGATCACGCCAACGCTCGCCGACACGGACCTGGCGCATGCCGACCTGGTCATCGAKGCCGTGTTCGAGGACATGGCCGTCAAGCAGGCCGTGTTCAGCCGGCTCGATGCCATCTGCAAGCCGGGCGCGATCCTGGCCACCAATACCTCCCGCCTGAAYATCGATGTCATCGCGGTGGCCACCGCGCGCCCGCAGGACGTGATCGGGCTGCACTTCTTCAGCCCGGCCAACGTGATGAAGCTGCTGGAGGTGGTGCAGGGCAAGCGCACCGCGCCAGAGGTGATCGCTGCCTGCATGACGCTGGCCCGGGCGGTCGGGAAGATTCCAGTGCTGGTGGGCGTATGCGAGGGCTTCGTCGGCAACCGCATGCTCACGCCATACTGGCGCGAAGCCGGCTTCCTGCTGGAGGAAGGTGCTTCGCCGCAGCAGGTGGACGGCGCGCTCACGCGCTTCGGCATGGCCATGGGCCCGCTGGCCATGGCGGACCTGGCCGGCATGGATATCAACTGGGCCACGCGCAAGCGGCTGGCGCCCGCGCGGCCCGCGCACTTGCGCTATTCCAGCGTGGCCGACCGCATCTGCGAGATGGGCCGCTTTGGCCAGAAGACCGCTGCCGGCTACTATCGCTACGAACCGGGCAGCCGCGTGCCGCTGCCCGATCCGGTGGTCGACGAGATCATTCGTGGCTGCGCCGCCGAGGCCGGCATCCGGCGCCGCGATATCAGCGACGAGGAGATCGTGGAGCGCTGCATGCTGGCGCTGGTCAACGAAGGCGCGCGCATCCTGGAGGAGGGAATCGCGCGCTGCGCGGCGGATATCGACGTGGTCTACGTGCACGGCTACGGCTTCCCGGCATGGCGCGGTGGCCCGATGTTCCATGCGCAGTCCGCCGGCCTGGCGCCGACGCTGGAGAAGATCCGCGCGCTCGAGGCCGCCCATGGCGCGCACTGGGCGCCGGCACCCTTGCTGGCAAGGCTGGTAGCGCAGGAACAGCGTGCGTTCGACGCCGGCTGACGGCCTGCCGCGGCGATACCGCGCCCATACCGCGCCCATACCGCGCCGCGCCTGGCTGCTGACCGATCCCCGCGGCCGGGAGCGCTGGCGCGTGCGCGGCGCCGGCCTTCGGTGGCCGGGTTGCCTTCCCGCGCAAGGCGCGCGACACTAGCAGGCATCTTGCTGGTTCATCGTCGTCCGGGGAGACACAATGCAGCGCGCCGCCATGACCGTGGTCCTCTGCCTGTTCGCAGGCATCGCCTCAGCGCAGTCCACCGGCGAGTCGTGCCGGGACAAGATGCAGCGCATCAGCCGCCAGATCGACGCCGCGCGGGCGCATGGCAACCAGGAGCAGCTCGCCGGGCTGGAAACGGCGCTGGCGCAGACCAGGAAGCACTGCACCGACGCCGCGCAGGAACACAAGCACMAGCAGAAGATCGCCCGGCTGCGCGCCAAGGTAGGCGAGCGGGAGGCTGACCTGCAGAAGGCCCAGGACAACCACAGCAGCGCATMCAAGATCGCCTCGCGCCAGCGCAAGCTCGACGATGCGCGCGCGGAGCTGGCCCGCGCCGAGGCGCCCGGTGCGCATTGATCCGCGGCGCGCGGGCCGTTGCCGCGTGCCGGCATKACGGCGTCGCCGCTGCACTCGCGCCTGCCGCCGCCGCTGCGCCGGCTGCTGCGCCCCTTGCTCGATCCGGCCAGGCGCTACCGCCATGCCCGCCTGATCCACGCGGTGCGCGTGGCGCTCGGGCTGCTGGCGTCCATCGTGCTGACCACCGGCATGCGCATCCCGCACGGCGAGTGGGCATCGATCACCCTGCTGGTGGTCATCGGTGGCCTGCAGCACCACGGCAATATCCGCCGCAAGGCGGCTGAGCGCGCCCTCGGCACGCTGATCGGCGCGGCCGGGGGGCTGGCGATMATCGTGCAGCAATCCTATTTCCACATGCCGGTGCTCAGCTATGCGCTGATCGTGATCGCCTGCTCCGTCTGCGCGTATCACGCGATCGGCAAGGGCGGCTATGTCGCGCTGCTGTCGGCCATCACCATTTTCATCGTCGCCGGCCA
The DNA here is from genome assembly GCF_056396525.1 of Cupriavidus sp. 05T41. Taxonomy (NCBI): domain Bacteria; kingdom Pseudomonadati; phylum Pseudomonadota; class Betaproteobacteria; order Burkholderiales; family Burkholderiaceae; genus Cupriavidus; species Cupriavidus sp. 05T41. The sequence continues at coordinate 31,085 of NZ_JBFTLQ010000064.1, read as the reverse complement.
CGGCGAGAACGCCGTCGCCGACGGCCTGTGGCGCGCGGGCGATGTGCTGATCGGCATCGCGGTGGCGCTGCTGTTCTCCTTTGCCTTGCCGCTGCATGCCACCTATACCTGGCGCTACCAGCTGGCCGAGGTGCTGCGCAGCTGCGCGCGCATGCATGGCGCCATCGCCACGGATGCATGCCTGGACCAGGCCGCCCTGCAACGTGCGATGGTCCTGCAGGGCGGCTTGCTGGTGCAGCTGCGCTCGCTGATGCCATCGGTGGCCAAGGAGACCAGGATGCCGATGGCACAGCTGGAGTCGATCCAGCATGCGCTGCGGGTGTGCATCAGCCTGCTCGAGGTGCTGGCGGCGGTCCGCCCGCCGCTGGACGGGGGCGCCGATGACGCGGCCGCGGTCCGGCGCCAGCTGCGCGCGCGGGCGCGGCGCATGCAAGCCATGCTGATCGGGATGGCGCGTGCCCTGGCCTACGGGGTGACCGGGCGGCTGGAGGCGCGGGGCAAGGCCGTGCGCGAAGCGCCGGAAGCAGCGGGCCCGTGGGCGGGCTATATGTCGCTGAACTCGCGGCTGGAGCAGGAGTTTGCGTTGCTCAGGGACGCGCTGGCGGCGGACGCGGACAAATGGAATATCTGAGCGCGGCCGGCGCTCAGTCCACCTGGTCKAACAGCAGCTTCCCGTGCTCGTGCAGCAGTCCCACCAGCCGGTCCGCCACCGGAGAGAGCGCGATGTCCTTGCGGTAGGTGATGCCGAAATTGCGCACCAGCGTGGCAGCCCCCAGCCTGACTTCGACGAGGTCGCCGCCGCTGGCGCGCAGGGTGCGCCGGGAGACGAAGGTCAGCAGCTCGGTGTCCGCCACCACGCGCGGAATCAACGGAATCGAGTTGGTTTCGATCTGCACCACGGGCCGCGGCAGGCTGCGCGATTCCAGCGCATGGTCGAGCCAGGCACGGCTTGCCACGGCCCGGTTCGGCAGCGCCCACCGGTAGCCGGTCAGCGACTCGGGCACCGGCTTGCGGATCCGGAAGATCGGATGCCCCTTGACCGCCGCGACCACCACGGTGTCTTCGAGCAAGGTCTCGCAGTGGAACTCGTCTTCCTGTTCGGGAACGAAGCCGAGCACCACGTCGAGCCGGCCTTCGCGCAATTCGTCGCGCAATTCGTAGTTGTTGCGAATGGTCAGTTGCAGCACCACGTCGGGGGCCTGGCCGAGCAGCATCTTGCAGATGCGCGGCAGCAGGTACTCCGCGCCCAGCGGCCCGCTGCCCAGCCTCACCGTGCCGGCCACGCCACGGGCGATGGCGCCCACCTCGTCGCGCAGCAGGTCCGCTTCCTGCAGCAGGGAGGCCGCGCGGGCGCGCAGCGCGATGCCGGCGGCGCTCAGCTTCTGGCCGMGGCCCTCACGCTCGAACAGCGCCGCCMCAAGGGACGATTCGAGCCGGTCGACGGCCTTGGTCAGGGTTGGCTGGCTGCGATGCACCAGCTCGGCGGCGCGGCGGAAATTGCCGGCATTGGCCACGGCAAGAAAGTACTTCAGGTCGCGCAGATCCATCTCGGCACCTCGGTTGCAGCCGCGGGGGCGATACCCCAACTGATTACTTTTATTTAACAAACGACAAAAATTATAAGCTGGACGGCATCGGTCTGCGGGACAAGAATTCAGCATCGATCCAACGTTCGCTGCCATGTCCTACACCATCCTTGTCACCGCAACCCGTCTCGCACCCGCCGGCGTGCGCCTGCTGGAGGCCGCAGATGCCCGCGTGCACTACCTGGCCAATGCCGACGATGCAGGCGAGGTCGAACGCTTGCTCGCCAGTCTTCCCGTCGACGCCGTCATCTCCCGCACCGTCACGCTCGGCAGGGCTGCCATCCGTTCCTGTCCCACGCTCAAGGTGATCTCCAAGCATGGCGTCGGCGTCAGCAATATCGACGTCGATGCCGCCACGGAGCTGGGCATCCCGGTCTATGTCACGCCCGGCGCCAACGCGCAGTCCGTCGCGGAGCTGACGCTTGGCCTGATGTTCGCCGCGGCGCGTCGCCTCGCGTGGATGGACCGCGAGCTGCACGCCGGCCGCTGGTCGCGTGCGCAGGACGGGATGGAGCTGCACGGCCGCACCATCGGCCTGGTCGGGTTTGGCCAGGTCGCGCAGCGGGTCGCCCGCGTGTGCCTGGCGCTCGGCATGCAGGTCGCTACCTTCGATCCGGGCCTGGTCCGGGGCCCGCTTCCTGTCGGCGACGTGGTGCGCTGCGAGGCGCTCGATGCGCTGCTCGACATCAGCGACGTGGTGAGCCTGCACGTTCCCCTGAACCGCCACACGCGCAATATGCTCGGCGCGCCGCAGTTCTCCCGCATGAAGCGCGGCGGCATTCTCATCAATACCGCGCGTGGCGAAGTCGTCGACGAAGCGGCGCTGGTCCACGCGCTGCGCGGCGKCCAGCTCCATGCGGCCGGGCTGGACACCATGGCCGTCGAGCCGTTGCCCGCCGACAGCGCGCTGCTGACGCTCGACAACGTGGTGCTCACGCCCCACGTGGGCGGCTCCACGCCGGCGGCGCTGGCCGCGATGGCCAGTGAAGCGGCGCGCAATGTACTCGGCTTCCTGCAGGGCACCCCGCCGCCGATCCACGCCTGCGTCAACCCGGGCGCGCTCGACCCGCAAGACCTGCTTTCCGCATGAGGCCGCCGCCTCTGCCAATCCCCACGCAATGCATTCCAAGGAGACCCCGATGAACGCCGAACAGAACCCCACGCCGTCATGGCCGGCCGGATACCGCATCAACCCGGTTGCCKATGGCCCCGCGCCCGCGCTCGTCGCGGCCTTCCGCGAGATGCCGGTGGCAGCCATCGGCGATGCCATGAGCCGCCATATCGGCACCATCGGCCTGCGCCCCTATCACCGGCGCCCGGAGACTGTGCTGTGCGGCCCMGCCGTGACCGTGCGCGTGCGCCCCGGCGACAACCTGATGATCCACAAGGCCCTGATGATKGTCCGGCCGGGCGACGTGCTCGTCATCGACGGCGGCGCGGATGTGACGCAGGCGCTGGTCGGCGGCCTGATGCGCACCACCTGCCTGGCAAAGAAGCTCGGCGGACTGGTCATCGACGGCGCGATCCGCGATGTCCTCGAATGGGCAGAGGACGGCATGCCGGTCTTCGCGCGCGGCAACACGCATCGCGGCCCGAGCAAGGACGGCCCCGGCGAAATCAACGTGCCGGTCTCGTGCGCGGGCATGGCGGTCATGCCGGGCGACCTGATCGTGGGCGACGCGGACGGCGTGATTGCCGTGCCGGCGGCGCAGGCCGCCGACATCCTGCTGCGCACGCGTGCCCACCTGGAGAAGGAGGCGAAGATCCGCGCCGGCAATGCCGCCGGTACGTCGGACCCCGAGCGCTTCGACGCCACCTTGCGCGCCAAGGGCTTGCCGGTCTGAAGGCAGTCCGCCCCCGCAGAGGGGCGCATCCAACACAAGCGGAGACACTCATGCAACGCCGTCGATTTCTTCAAGCAGGCGCCGCGGTCGCGCTGGCCGCCGCGGGCCTGGCTCGCGCGCAAGGCCCCTGGCCGCAGAAGCCCCTTCGCCTGGTGGTGCCGTTCCCGCCGGGCGKCGGCACCGATGCCACTTCGCGCCTGATCGCCGAGAAGCTGACCGTGCTGGAGCGCTGGACCCTGGTGGTCGACAACAAGCCCGGCGCCGGCGGCAACATCGGACTGGACGCGGTCGCCAAGGCGGCAGCCGATGGCTACACGATCGGCATGGGCCAGGCGGCCAACCTCGCCATCAATCCGGCGCTCTATCCGAAGATGCCCTTCGACCCGCTCAAGGACTTCACGCCCATCGTCGGCGTGGCGGCGCAGCCCGTGGTMCTGGTGGTGCGCCAGGACTCGCCGCTGCGCACGCTGGCCGATTTCGTCAAGGCCGCGAAGGCGCGCAATGGCGAGATGGGCGTTGCCCAGGCCGGCAACGGCACGGTCGGGCATCTTGCCGGGGAGATGCTGGCACGGCGCGCCGGGGTGCGGGTCCTGCAGGTGCCATACAAGGGGGCGGGCCCCGCCATGACCGACCTGCTCGGCGGGCAGGTGGACGCGTACTTCGGCAATACCGTGTCGGTGATGCCGCAGCTGCTGGCAGGCAAGATCCGCGCGATCGCGGTCACCTCCGCGCAGCGCCTGCCTGCGCTGCCGTCGGCTCCCACGATCGCCGAGCAGGGCTTCGCCGGCTTCGAGGCGACCACATGGCTGGGGCTGGTCGGCCCCTCGGGCCTGCCGGCCGAAATCACCGCAAGGCTTTCCGCGTCGACCATCAAGGTGCTGGCACGCCCCGATGTGCAGCAGAAGCTGGCGCAGGAGGGCAGCATCGCCACGCCCACCACGTCGTCGCAGTTCGCCGCCCATATCCGCGCGGAACACGCCAAATGGGGCGCGCTGATCCGCGAGGCACAGATCAAGCTCACCTGAAGCGGATGCCGGCGACACGGCACCACAAGGCAATTGAAGAAGCCAGAAAGGAGACAGACCATGCAACGCACACACGCCAACGCACCGACGCCGCAGCGCCACGCGCCTGCCCGCATCGGCGCCGCCCTGCGCCGGTTCTTGCTGGGCGCGATGCTCGCCGGTCCGGTATTCKGCGCCGCGGCCGCGACGGATCCGATGCCCACCGCGCAGGACCCGCGGCTGGTCGAGGTGGCCAGCTCGGACCGCGTCGTCAACGCCGTGGCGACCACGCCGGATGGCCGCCTGTTCGTGTCGATGCCGCAGGTGGAGGGACCCGGCGCGCAGGTCGCGGAGCTGAAGGACGGCAAGTTCCTGCCCTACCCGAACCTGGAATGGAGCCTGTGGAAGGACGCCGCGGATCCCCGCACTACGCTGCTGCACGTCAACACGGTGCGCATCGGCCCCGACGGCGACCTGTGGGTGGTGGACGCCGGCGGCCCGCGCGTAGGCGGCAAGGCCGTGCCCGGGGCCGCGAAGATCGTGCAGATCGACGTCGGGACCAACCGCATCCGCCGCATCTACCAGGCCGACCCCGCCGTGGTCCGCGAATACAGCTACTTCAACGACATCCGCTTCAACGGCAACACGGCTTATATCAGCGATGCCGCCGCCATCCATCCCGCCGTCGTCGTGCTGGACCTGGCCAGCGGCAAAATGCACCGCACGCTGGAAGATCATCCGTCCACCGTGGCCGCGCACGCGATGATCGCGGACGGCGGGCGCGTGATCACGCTGAAGGACCCGATCCCGGACAGCACCGGCAAGCCTACCAGCAGCAAGTACGTCAACATCGACCAGCTCGAAGTCAGCCCCGACGGCAAGTGGCTGTACTTCCAGCCGATCGGMGGCCCGCTGGCACGGGTGCCGACCGCGCTGCTCGACGATCCGGGCGCGCCCAAGGCGGCCGTTGYCGCGGCCGTGGAAAAGGTGGCCGACACATKGATGGCGGCGGGCAGCGCGATCGATGCCGCCGGCAACATCTATATGTCGAAGGTCACCAACCGCAGCGTGATGAAGATCGCGCCGGACGGCACGGTTTCCACGCTGGTCGCGGACCCGCGGCTGACCTGGATCGATGCCATGTGGGTTTCCAACGACGGTGACCTCTACATGCCGGCGGCCCAGCTCGACCGCACCTCGGCGAACCTGGCGGGCGCCCCGGCGCAGATCACGTATCCGGTGAAGATCTACCGCCTGGCCATCCGGCAGAAGCCGGCCGGCAACGACCACAAATAGCAAGCCGCCGGACTRCGGACTGCAGATTGCAGACAGCAGATTGCAGGCAGCGGCATGGCGGCCCGGCGCGAGATGCACCATGCGCGCGCCGGGCCGAAGCACCGAAGCACCGAAGCAGGAGATCCCTATCCATGGACAGAATCGATTGCGCCGTCATCGGCGCCGGCGTGGCGGGCCTCGCCATCGCCAGGGCCCTGGCGGCCGCGGGGCGTGAGGTCGTCATCCTCGAAGCGGAGGCGGCCTTTGGCACCCACACCAGCGCGCGCAACTCGGAAGTCATTCACGCYGGCATCTCGTATGCGCCCGGATCGCTCAAGGGGCGGCTCTGCGTGGCCGGCAAGGCCGCGCTCTACGCGTATTGCCGCGAGCGCGGCATCGGGCATCGGCAGATCGGCAAGCTGATCGTCGCGGTGGAGCCGCAGGACCTGGGCGAACTGCCGAAGTACGTGGAGCTCGGCCGCGCGCAAGGCGTGACCGACCTGCGCATCATCGGGGCCAGCGAGGCGCGCGACCTKGAAGCGGAAGTCCGCTGCGCCGGCGCATTGCTGTCACCCTCGACCGGCATTGTCGACAGCCATGGGCTGATGCTCTCGTACCTGGGCGATGCGCAGGGCGACGGCGCCGCGCTGGCGCTCAACAGCCCCGTGCAGGGCGGCGAAAGCACGCGCGACGGCATCGTGTTGCGGGTGGGCGGCGCCGAGCCGATGGAGGTGCTGTGCAGCACGGTGATCAATGCCGCCGGGCTCGGCGCCCAGCGCGTTGCCGCCGCCATCGCGCAGATGCCTGCGGAGCGGATTCCCCGCCTGTACTACGCCATCGGTCATTACTTCACGCTGGCGGGCAGGTCGCCGTTCCGGCGCCTGGTCTATCCCACGGGCAGGGAGGGCGCGCTGCGCGCCCATGTCACGCTCGACCTGGGCGGCCAGTGCAAGTTCGGYCCTGACCTCGACTGGCGCGACGGGGTGGACTACCGCTTCGACGAGAGCCGCAAGCCGCGCTTCCTGGAGGCCGTGCGCCACTACTACCCGGGCCTGCGCGACGAGGACCTGCAGCCCGGCTACACGGGCATCCGTGCGCGCCTGGCAGGGCCCGGCTCGTCCATGCACAACACCGCGACGGACTTCGTCATCCAGGACGCATCGGCGCACGGCGTCCGCGGGCTGGTCAACCTGTTCGGCATCGAGTCCCCCGGGCTGACCGCCTCGCTGGCGCTMGGCGACCATGTCCGGGAGCTGGCGGGCGCGTGACGGGGGCCTGGCCACCGTGGTGCCGGCAGGCCGGCCCCGCGCGCATATGTTGGCGCTGCCYACCGCTTGCGCTGCAGGAATTCGTTMATGAAGCGCTGCGGCTCCCCGGTATCGAAGGCGCTGCCGAACTCGCCCACGCTGTCGTTGATGGAGACATCCAGCGGGGCGTCTTCCCATGCGCGCAGCAGGCGCTTCTGCTGGCGCACCGCGGTCGGACCGAAGCTGGCAAGCAGCGAGGCGACGCGCTGCACTTCAGCATCCAGCTCCGCCAGCGGCACGACCTTGCTGACCAGGCCCCAGGCCAGGGCTTCCTTCGCATCCKATATCTCGCCGGTCAGCAGCATCCATGCGGCGCGCGCGTTGCCGATCAGGCGCGGCATGAGGGCGGCGTGGATCACCGAGGGGATGCCCACCTTGACCTCGGGCATGCCGAGCTGGGCGTTGTCCGCGGCGATGCGGATATCGCAGGCCAGCGCCAGCTCCAGGCCGCCGCCCAGGCACCAGCCCGGCATGCGGGCGATCACGGGCGCGGGAAAGTGCCGCAGCGCGTCGCACAGGCCGCGCAGGCCGCTGATGAAGGCCTCGCCGCTGGCGCGCGTCAGGCTGGCCATTTCCTTGATGTCGGCGCCGCCGATAAAGCCTTTTTCTCCCGCGCCCTGCACGATCAGCACGCGGATATCGGCGCGGCCGGCGAGCGTGCCGACGGCTTGCGTGAGCGCCGCGATCACCGGCGTGCCGAGGATGTTCAGCGAGCCGGCTTCGCGGATGGTGAGGGTGGCGATGCCGCGCTCGTCGACCTCGACGCCGGCGTGCTTGCCGGTGGTCTTGTCYTGGGTGGTGTCTGTCTGTGTCATGGGTCCGGCTTACTGGAGTTTGGTGAAATGGATCTCTTCGACGACCTTTTTCCAGTGCGCGTTCTGGCCGCGGATCAGGTCGCCGAAGGCCTTGCGGGTCATCGGGCTGGGGATGGCGCCCTGTTTTTCGATGGCGGTGACGACTTCCGGATCGGCCAGCACGCGGCGCACCGCGTCGTTAAGCTGGTCCAGGATCGGCGCGGGCGTGCCCGCGGGCGCGCCGAGGCCGAACCACGACGGGTTGTTCATCGCCGGCAGCCCGGCCTCGGCATAGGTCGGCACATTGGGCAGCGCCTTGAGGCGCTGCTTTGCCGCCACCGCCAGCGGGCGCAGGCGGCCGCCCTGGATCAGGCTGGAAGAGGAAGGGATGTTGTCGAACACCACCTGGATCTGTCCCGCCACCGCATCGTTGAGCGCGGGGCCCAGGCCCTTGTAGGGCACGTGGAGCATCGTGGTGCCGGTCTCGTTCATGAACAGCTCGCCGTTCATGTGGCTCAGGCCGCCGTTGCCGGAGGAGCCGAACGAGTATTTGCCCGGGTTGGCCTTGAGCAGCCTGACGAAGGCGKGCAGGTCGGCGGCCGGGAAGGCGGGATTGACCACCAGCACGTTGGGCACGTCGGCCAGGTTGCTGATGGGGTCGAAGTCCCTGACCGGATCGTAGGCGTTCTTCGCGTACACATTGGGATTGACCGCGTGCGAGCTTTCCACCTCCATCACCAGGGTATAGCCGTCCGCCGCTTGCTTGGCGGCGTAGGCGCTGCCTACCGCGCCGCCTGCGCCGGGACGGTTTTCCACCACCACGGGCTGCCTGAGCACGGCGCCGAGGCGGGTGCCGACGATGCGCGCGATGATGTCGGTGGTGCCGCCGGCGGCGTAGGGCACGATCAGCTTGACGGGCTTGTCGGGATACGTGGAGGCGCCGGCGCCGCTGGCGAGGGCAAGGCCGCCGACCAGGGTGGCGGCGAGGATATGTGTGTTCAAGCGTTGTCTCCGGATAAGGGTGTGTCTTGGTGTTGTGGCGCCGGTGTCCGGCGTTGCCCGCTGCCGCGCGGTGTCGCGCATCATGCGTGGGCCGGCATGTCGTGCTCGCCGAGCAGGGGAGGTGCCGCGCGCGCAGGTGCGCCGTCACTGGCCAGCATGGGATTGCGGATCATCGGCACGGGCCCGAGCGTGGGGTGCTCGGCGGTCTGCACCAGCCGGCGGTGCACTACCTGCGGATGGGCGAAGACCTCCTCCATCGAGTTGATCGGTCCCCACGGCACGCCGGCGGCGTCGAACGCATCGGTCCAGGCCTGGCGTTCGCGCGTCGGGAAGACATCGGTGAGGACCTGGCGCAGCGCGGGCAGGTTGGCGATGCGCGCGGAGTTGGTGGCGTAGCGATCGTCCGTCGCCAGCGCGCCGAGCCCGGCCACTTCGCAGAAGCGGGCGAACTKGGCATCGTTGCCGATGGCCAGGATGAGATAGCCGTCGGCGCAGCGGAACACTTCGTACGGTGCGCAGTTGGGGTGGGAATTGCCGCTGCGCCGCGGTGCGCGACCCGACACCAGGTAGTTCGAAGCCTGGTTGGCATTGAGCGCCACGGCGACATCCAGTAGCGCGATGTCCAGGTATTCGCCCGCGCCGGTGGCGTGCCGGCGAAACAGCGCCGCCAGCACGGCCGAGGTGGCGTACATGCCGGTGGTCAGGTCCACYACCGCCACGCCGGTGCGCAGCGGGCCGGCGCCGGGCTGGCCGTCGGGGTGGCCGGTATAGCTCATCAGGCCGCCCATGCCCTGGAAGACGTAGTCGTAGCCGGGCTTGTCGGCCATCGGGCCACTCTGGCCGAAACCGGTGATCGACAGGTACACCAGGCGCGGATTGAGTGCCCTGAGCGTTTCGTAGTCCAGCCCGTAGCGGCGCAGCGTGCCGACCTTGTAGTTCTCCACCAGCACGTCCGCTTCCAGCGCGAGCTGGCGGATCTGCGCGGCGCCCTCGGGCGTGGTGTAGTCGATGGCAACGGAGCGCTTGCCGCGGTTGCAGCAGATGAAGTAAGCGGAGAGGCTGTCGTCGCCGGCGGGATCCTGCAGGTAGGGCGGCCCCCAGCCGCGCGTGTCGTCGCCGTGGCCGGGGCGTTCCACCTTGGTGACTTCTGCGCCGAGGTCGGCGAGGTTCTGCGTGCACCAGGGGCCGGCCAGTATCCGKGACAAATCCAGCACCTTGATGCCGGCCAAAGCCTGATGAAGCATGGGTTCTCCGCAAGACTGATGGTGATGATGCGGGCKAGTGTAGCGACGGCCCCGCGGGCGGGCCAGTTCATAGTTTTGAAAGAAGCGTTCGCGGAATTCGAAGGAAGGCGCGCCTGCAACCGGGCACAGCCGGGCGCCCCGGACGCATTCATTTCCTAGCCTTGTGCGGCACGCGCTACACTTGAGCTGCCGCGCCCGCGATCTGGGTGCGGCAAGCCTGCGCCTGGCGCGGCTCATTTCCCGACCTCACCCCCCCTTGCGAGGAGATGCACCATGGCTACGACCTCAAATCCGTTTACCGATTTCAGCAAGTTGCTAGAGCAGTTCAAGCTTCCCGGCGTCGACATGACCTCGGTGATCGAAGCCCGGCGCAAGGATATCGATGCGCTGACGGAAGCGAACAAGGTTGCCTACCAGGGCATGCAGGCGCTGGTGCAGAAACAGACGGAGATCCTGAGCAAGACCATGCAGGAGATCCAGACGGCCGCGCAGCATATGTCCACGGGCGGCAATCCGGCGGAAGCCATGGCCAAGCAGGGCGAGTTCGTGCAGCAGGGACTGCAGAAGGCCTTCAACAATATGCGCGAGCTGGCCGAGATGGCGCAGAAGTCGCAGGCCGAAGCGCTGGCGGTGATCACCAAGCGCGCCGAGCAGAATATCGAAGAAGCCAAGAACCTGATGAAGGGCAAGTAAGCACGGGCGGATGCCGGCGGGCGCGAACCAGGTTCCCGCCCGGCGCCTGCCGCCGTGTCCCGCGCACGGCCTTCCCGGCGCGGATCGCGCCGGCCCCGGCGGGCCGGTCCGCGTGCTCAAGGAAAGGCAAGCCACATGCTCGCGATTACTGGTGCCGACCCCCGATGGKGCTGGGCGCTGGCATCCTGATCACGCCGCGATTGCCGGGCTACACCGTGGCGGTCTGCCTGAGCGTGACCGGTCTGCCGGGTTTGTCCGGCGGCCGCGGGCCAGGGCAGTCGAAGCAATTCCTCAGACCAGGCCAAGAGCGCGCAGCTTTGCGTCCGCCGCCGAGTAGGGCCGTTCGCAGATGATCTTGTCCGAGTTCGCGGCAAACTCGAACGTCGCCGCCATTCGCACGCGGAACTTCCGGCCGGTTGGCTCGAAGACCTTGCCGTTCGCCTTCAGCGGGCCGAGGTGCGTGCCAGATAGCCAGAATTCAACGAGAACAGTGTCATCGTCCGCGGCGATGGCGATGATCTCATTGGCAAGGTCGGGGAAGGGGATGCGCGAGGAATCGAAGTAACCCCGGACCTGCTCCTCGCCGTCAAACACGACCCCCGTAGCGTGCATTTCATACCGGGGGTGCTGGAATGTGTTGATCACGGCGTCCCACTCGTGGGTGCATTCCAGTGCCATGTGGTCGCGCACGGTCTGAATGCGCGCGGCGCTCAAAGTATCGGTCATCCTTGTTCTCCGTCGGATATGTCTAGGGTAATGATGGGCGGCTCGAGTCGGGCCGCCGCGAGAATTGGTGCTGAACTGCCCGGGCGTTGCCTGTCGGCCGATCGCGCGACGGCATGGCCCTGTCCGGCTTTTAGCGAAGCAGACGCCACCCGCCATCCACGGTGAACTCCCCGCCGGTGATATAGCCTGCTTCGTCCGATGCCAGGAATGCGATCAGATTGGCGACATCCTCGGCCCGTCCCTGGTCGCCGAGCGGAATCTGGCGTCCGTTCGGCCTGGGGTCTGCGCCGCCCGCGGCCTGGCGTTGCTGGTATTGGGTGAAGATGCTCTCAAGCATCGGCGTGGACGTCTTCCCGGGATGCACTGAGTTGCAGCGGATCTTGTTGCCGTTTTCCGCGCCGGCCAGGGCAACCGTCTTGGTCAGCTGTGTGACCGCCCCTTTGCTGGCGCCGTACGCGACACTTTGCGTTGTCGGGTAGTAGGCACCCACTGAAGCCAGGTTGATGATMGAGCCTGCACCGGTCTGCCGCATCGCGGCCATCGCCTCGCGGCATCCCAGGAAGGTCCCGTCGAGGTTGACCGAAAGCACGCGGCGCCAGTCGTCGAGCGTGGTCTTGGCCAAGGTGCCATTGACGACGTCGCCAACGATGCCTGCCGCGTTGACCAGCACATCAAGCCTGCCATGCCGGTGCAGAATGGCTTGGACGGTGTGCGCCCAGCTCGATTCGCTGGTCACGTCGAGCGGCACGAACTCGCCGCCAATTTCCGCGGCGACCTTTGCACCGTTGCTGCTGGCCAGGTCGGCAATCACCACTGTTGCCGCGCGCTGGGCCAGCAAGCGCGCCGTGGCGGCTCCGATGCCGGACGCGCCACCAGTGATCAGGGCTACTTTCTCCGCGAACTGCGCCATTTTCCTGTCTCCTGTTTGTTGTTCTGCAGTCTCTTTCCAGTTTGCGAGCCTCGTTTTCGTCAAACTGAAGAAACGTTTCCACAGATGGATTGCATTGTTGTTCCGGGTTTAAATCGCAACAATCATGGTAAACACTAGCCTTGTTGGCGGGCCTGTTGATGATATATTGTAAAAACGTTTCTGCAAGGGCAKGGCAGACTTTTCAAGATCACTAGGAGACACCGATGAGTTATCTGTTTGGCGCGGTTCGGCAGCTTGGTTACGTCGTGAACGACATTGAGAAAGCAATGGCGCACTGGACGGAGAAGCTCGGTGTCGGGCCCTGGTTCTACAAGGAAGACGTTGGTACGACCGAGTTTCGCTACTACGGCAAGAATTCGACGCCGCCMAAGCTCTCCATCGCCCTGGCAAACTCGGGGGATCTGCAGATCGAACTGATCCAGCAGCGAGATGACGCGCCCTCGCTCTACCTGGACTCATTGAAGCGAAGCGGCGAGGGCGCGCAGCACATCGCGTACTKGACGGAAGACCGCTTCGACGAGATCGTCGGCCGGCTTCTGGACGCCGGCTACGTGGAGGGGCATGGCGGCCGCATGGGGTCGCGGGGTCGCTTTGCCTATTTCGTCAACCCCGACCTGCCTAGCGGGATGTTCGAGATCTCGGAAATGGCCGGCGGCAAGGCCGAATATTTTGMCGAGGTGAGGCGTGCCGGCCTCGCCTGGGACGGCAAGGGCGAGGCCATCMGGCTGATCGGCGCCCCGCGATAGTTGCCATCCGGGGCTGGAGCGTTCCGCGAGGGGCGCTCTGACCTCGGGGCGGGACGATCTCTGCCTCCACGAGTGCGCGTCATCCGGTGAGCTAGAATGCTCGGCATTCATATAAGACGTTACTCAGCCTGAACCCGCTGCCTCGCGGCGCACGTTGGGGCAAAAGGAGAGAATCGATGTTGCAGTCCCGTGCACTGCCTGAACATGTGTGGCGCAGCGTGTCGCACCAGACTGTGTCGGGTGTTTGGTCGAGCATGCGCGTGGCCCCGGGCGCTTTGGCCAGCCAGCGCACAACGATGCACGCCAAATGAAGCCGCGCATCACGATCCGGGAGGTGGCAAAGGAAGCGGGCGTCTCCATTGGCACGGCTTCGCGCGCGCTCAATCGTGCAGGGCGGGTGAGCGAAGCCGCCATTGCCGCTGTCACCAAGGCCGCGACCCGCCTGGGGTATGAGCCGGACGCCATTGCCCAGAGCATGCGCACGCGCTCGTCGGGAGCCATCGGCATCCTGGTCTCCGATCTGTCGAACCCGCTTTACGCACGCATCATCATCTCCATCGAGGCGTCCCTGCAGGCCGCGGGCTACGCGCTGCTGATCGCGAGTACGCATAACGATGGCAAGCGCGAGAAGAACCTGATMGACCTCTTTCGCCGGCGACGGGTGGACGGGCTGATCCTTGCCCCTTGCGATGCAGAGAATCCAAGGATGCTGGAGCAGCTTTCGCAGGAAATGCCGGTCATCGCCCTTGACCGGGACCTTTCCGTGGTCGGAACCGGTGTTCATGTCGATCACTATGGCGGTGCCATGCAGGCGACCCGCTATCTGCTGAACCTGGGGCATACGCGCATCGCGTTATTGACGCCTGGGAGTGCGCTTCGACCCGGGCGGGAGCGGATTGCCGGATTCACGGATGCGTACAAGGAGCGCGGGCTCAAGCCCGCGCCCAAGCTCATCCGTTCGGAGAAATCGGCGATGGAATTCGCTTTCAGCGAAGCGCTGTCGCTATTGTCCGGTCCGGATGCCCCCACCGCATTCCTGTGTCTCGGGACGCGGATCCTGTCGGGCGTGCTCCAGGCGCTGCGGCACACCGGCAGGGTTGTGCCGGATGACGTGAGCGTGATCAGTATCGGCGATACCGATCTCTCGCAACTGTTCAGCCCATCGATCACCTCGTTGACCTGGGACCTCGACGTAGTCGGCACGGTCCTCTCCCAGATCATGCTCAAGCGCCTGGAGAAGGATGCGGAGGTCGAGCCGGAGACGATCGCCATCACGACCCAGCTCGTTCTCAGAGAGTCTTGCGGGCCCGTTGCCGCCAGCCGCAAGAAGACCACGGCATAGACATTCCCGACCCCGACGGAACCCGGACAGCGCCGCTTCGAACTGAAGCGGTTTTTTTGTCCTGCATCCACTTGCCCAAACGGTAGAAACGTTTCTACAATGATCATGCCAACGGCGTCGTAGCCTTCGGACACGAGGTCGCGCCAGAACTATTTCGACAGGAGACATGCATGAAAGCTGCGATTCGCAACGAGACCGKACTGGTCATTGCAGATATCGAGATCCCTCGCCCCAAAGCCACCGAAATCCTTGTGAAGGTGCGGGCGAGTTCCCTGAATCGCGCAGACCTGTCGCTCGTCGATGGCAAGTCGCACGGCTCCGTCGGGGGCCCCGGCACGGTCCTGGGTCTTGAGTGGTCTGGTGACGTGGTCGAAGTGGGAGAGGCGGTCACCGCATACAAAGCCGGCGACAAGGTCATGTGCTCCGGCATCGGCGGGTTCGCCGAGTATGCCGTCACGGACTGGCGTCGCGCTTTCCMGTKTCCGGCGGCCGACATGGACTATGAAACCGCCGCCTGTCTCTGTGTCGCGCTGCGAACGACGCACACGGCGATGCGGCAGACCGCGCAACTGGAAGCGGGCCAGTCGGTCATGGTGCTGGGGGCATCGTCCGGCGTCGGCCTGATGAGTCTCCAGGTGGCCAGGCACTTCGGCGCGAGCCTGGTGATCGGCACCTCGACCAAAGCGGACMGGCGTGATCGGCTGGCCGGGTTCGGTGCCGATGTCGCGCTCGACAGCAACGATCCGGGCTGGGTGAAAAAGGTGCTCGAGCTCACGGACGGCCGCGGCGTCGACCTTCTCGTCGACTTCCTGGCGGGGCCGCTGATCAACGACAGCATGCGCGCCGTGGCCATAGGAGGGCGGATCGTCAATATCGGCCGGATGGCGGGAGAGAGCGGAACCTTCGATTTCGATCTTCACTCGATGCGCCGGATCCAGTATCTCGGCATGACGTTCAGGACCCGCTCGGTCGAAGACGTGGGGGCGATCGCAGAGCGCGTGCGCAAGGACTTCTGGCCCGCACTCGCGCGTGGGGAGCTGCGCCTTCCCATCGATGTGCGGCTGCCGCTCGATCGCGTGGCGCAGGCGTGCGAAATGATGCGCGAGAACACACATTTCGGGAAGATCGTCCTCACCCAGGATTCCTGAGCGACCTGGCTGGCAGACGTCCCGAATGCCGGTCCGCCGCCKATAGTCTCCGGACCCAGGCCGGGCGGGGATACCGGATCTCCCTGGCCGCCTGCACCGGAGTGCCTTTGCGCACCCGGCATCAAATTCCCCGCGGGTTTACCACCATTTGATCGTAAAGGCTGTC
The DNA here is from genome assembly GCF_056396525.1 of Cupriavidus sp. 05T41. Lineage (NCBI taxonomy): Bacteria > Pseudomonadati > Pseudomonadota > Betaproteobacteria > Burkholderiales > Burkholderiaceae > Cupriavidus > Cupriavidus sp. 05T41. The sequence goes on along the minus strand of NZ_JBFTLQ010000064.1, from coordinate 15,277 downwards.
ACCGCAAAATATGTGGAAACGTTTTACMTTGTTCCATCGACATGATAAGTGCCACGATCAGAAGTCTGATCAGAAATCTGAAAAGAGTGGTGCACCGCCCCACAAGTTGGAGACAGAAATGAAGAAGCTCAGCGCCCTCACCTTGCTCACTGCGATCACCCTGTCCGTTGCGGCTCAAGCACAGGGCGAAGTGGCGTATCCCAGCAAGCCGATCCGCCTGATTGTTCCCACGGCGCCAGGCGGCGGTGGCGATGTGTTTGCCCGCATCCTGGCGGACCAGGTCGGCCGTCGCCTGAAGCAGCCACTGGTGGTCGAGAACAATGCCGGMGCCGGCGGCACGATCGCCATCGGGCAACTGGCGCGCGCCACCCCGGATGGCTACACGATCGGCCTTGGCACGATGACCACGACCACGCTCGCGCCCGCCGTGTACCAGGCCTTGCCATACGACCCGGTCAAGGACCTGACCACGATCGCTCGCGTTGGCACATCGCCAATCATCCTGGTCGCCACCAAGGACTTTCCCGCCAACAACCTGAGGGAATTCGTGGCGGTAGCGAAAAAGAGCCCGACACCCATCCAGTTCGGCACGTGGGGGCCCGGCTCCACCGGGCACTTCTGTGCCGAGGTCCTTGCCCAGAAGACTGGCATCAAGCTCGACCATATTCCGTTCAAGGGGACCTCCCCGGTGGTTACCGCAATGCTCGGCGGCATCGTGAAGGTGGGCTGGCTGGACATTGGCAGCGGCACTTCCGYGGTCAGGTCCGGGAAKATCAAGGCGCTGGCCATGTGCACCCGCCGCAGCGCGAATTTCCCCAACGTCGYGACGTACAAGGAGCAGGGCGTCGATTTCGACCAATGGACCGGCTGGGCCATGTTTGCTCCGGCGGGCCTGCCCAGGGCGATCGCAGACAAGCTTGCCGCAGYGGTTCAGCAAGCGCTGAAGGATCCGGCCGTGACCAGCAAGATGGCCGATCTCGGCATTACGCCGGACTTCGTGCCAGGCAGCGAGCAAGCCGCGATCAACGCCCGCGATATCGAGGTCTGGAAGCGGATCGCGCGCGAAGCAAATATCACGCTGGAGTAGGCAGGCGCCGGATGCGGTGGCCGGGCCGCCGGGTGGCTGGCCACCGCCATGTGCTGCACCAGCAGGCGATCATTCCATAGGAGGTTGAGATGGCACTACSGAAGGTTGTTACGCATCAGGACCGTTTGCTGACGGTMAATATCCATGAGTCGCAAGAGTTCCCGGGATCCGAACCGGGCTCCACKATCATCCCCTTGTTTCTCGACCGCGAKAACGGCGTCTGGGTGCTGTATGGCAAGTTCGAGCCGGGCACGACGCTGCCGCCGCACTTCCACACCGGCACCGTGCATTTCTTTACGACCAAGGGGCAGTGGAACTATGTAGAGTACCCGGCCGACCCGCAAACCGCGGGTAGCTACCTTTACGAGCCCGGTGGCTCGGCGCATACGTTTTCAGTGCCGGCCGATGCCAAGGAGCCGGCCGAGGGCTTCATGGTGGTGTACGGCGCCAACGTCATCTTCTCCGACGGGGAATACCAGAGTGTCCGGGATGCCGGAGCCATCGAAGAAGGCATTCTTGCCGCGGCCCGGCAGGCAGGCCTCCCCGTGCCCCGCTATATCCGGCCCAAGGGCGGCGCGGAGTTTTCGCGGGACTGACTCTCGATAGTTCGAAATGCGCTTCCCCATGCGTGCCCTGGGACAGGGCATGCGCGGTCGGCGCACGCTGCGCAAGGCGTGGTCGATCGATCCTCACCGATAAGAAAACAACGGAGACAAGTGTCATGAAGAAGTCCCTCTGCTTGGGTCTCTTGGCCTTATGCGCGGCGTTCGCTGGCACTGCCATGGCCGAAACCCCCGATGAATACCCGGCGCGTCCCGTCAAGCTGATCGTGCCGTCGGCGGCGGGCGGCGGCGCGGATGCGTTCGGTCGGCTGCTCGGCGAGCAGCTCGGCAAGCGACTCAGGCAGTCGTTCGTGGTGGAGAACATCGCAGGGGCCGCAGGCACGATCGCGATCGCGCAGCTCGCTCATGCCAAGCCGGATGGCTACACGATTGCGCTGGGGACGATGACCACTACCACGCTAGCGCCCGCGGTCTATCATCAGCTGCCCTACGATCCCGTMAAGAGCCTCACCACGCTGGCGCGGGTTGGCACGTCGCCGATCATTCTCGTGGCGACAAATGATCTGCCTGCAAACAACCTCAAGGAGTTCATCGAGCTGGCCAGGAAGAGTCCCAGGCCCATTCAGTTCGGTACCTGGGGTGCGGGCTCGACCGGCCATTTCTGCGCGGAGGTGCTTGCGCAAAAGACCGGCATCAAGCTCGATCACATTCCGTTCAAKGGCGGCGCCGCCGTCATGACGGCGATGATGGGCGATGTCGTGAAGGTGGGCTGGCTCGATATCGGCTCGGGAACCGCGGCAGTGAAGACCGGCAAGATCAAGGCGCTTGCCATGTGCACCCGGCGTACGTCGAACTTCCCGAACGTGGCGACGTACAAGGAGCAGGGGGTTGATTTCGACCAGTGGACCGGCTGGGCCATGTACGCCCCCGCAGGCGTCCCGAAGCCGTTCGTCGAAAAGCTCTCGGCTGCGCTCAGGGATGCGCTGCAGGACCCCGCCGTCAAGGCCAGGATGCTTGACTGGGGCATTACCCCGGACTACCTGGCCGGCGAAGAGCAGGCAGCCGTCAATGCCCGCGAGATCGAAGTCTGGAAGCGGGTTGCCAGGGAAGCGAATATCACGCTCGATTGATCGACATCGGCAGGCGCAAGTCAGGCCGGAAATCAGGCCGGAAATCAGGGCGAAAATCAGGTCGAAGACGCCGGATCGACCACAAGCGGGCCGCAGCTCTCCGGGGGTGCGGCCCTATGCTTTGCGGCGCGTTCCAGTCAGTGCGCTGGGGTATACTTTCGGCATGAAGCGACCTGTCAAAATCCGCGATGTGGCCAAGCTAGCCGGGGTATCGGCGAGCAGCGTGTCGCGCGCCCTGAATCGTGACCGCTACGCCAGCGAAGAACTCCGCGCCCGGGTTGCGGACGCCGTGGCAACGCTGGGGTACGAGCCGAATTCGCTGGCCCAGAGCCTGCGCAACCAGTCCAGTCGTACCATCGCATGCATGGTTTCCGACGTGACCAATCCAATGTACGCGGAGATCGTCGGCGCGGCGGAGCTTCGGTTCCAGGAAGCCGGATACCTGATGATCGTGGCGAATTCGCGCAATGGCACGAAGGAACTCGAACTCCTGAACATGTTCAGGCGCCGGCGCATGGATGGCCTGCTGCTGACCGTGGATGACGATACGCGTGAGGATGTGCTCGATGMCATGCGGGGTGCGGAAGCGCCCCTTGTGCTGCTGGATCGCGACAGTCCCCTGTCTTGCGATCGCGTCACGGTGGATCATCGGCAAGGCGCGCGTTCAGCGATCGCGTTTCTTCTCAGCCTCGGGCACCGGCATATCCTGCTGGAGACGCCGCCGGCGAGTGTCCGGCCGGGCCGCGAGCGCATCGCGGGCGCGCAAGAGGCAGTTCAGGCGGCCGGCCTGCCGTTGTCGGTACTCACGGTCATCGAGCATGCCGACCCTTCGCAGACGCGCGTATTCAGCGACGTTCTGCACGAGTTGTCGAAGCCAGCGCGGCCGACCGCCATCGTTTCGCTCGGCACGGAGATGCTCGCGGGTGCCCTGGCGGCAGTGGAAGCGAGTCGCCTCAGGATTCCGGAGGATATCTCGGTCATCAGTATCGGCGACACCGTCCTGGCACAGTTTGCCGCGCCCGGCATCACCGCGCTGCGCTGGGACTTGAAGCAGTTCGGCCGCACGGCGGCGGAACTGCTGCTGGATCGCATCGAGGGCCGCGGCGGCGACAGCAGGACGGTGATGTTMCCGACCGAACTCCTGCTGCGACGCTCGTGCATGCCGCCGCCGGAAGCTCAGCGCATATAGGCGCCCCCGTTCACATCGAGCGTGCTGCCGGTCATGTACGACGACAGGTCCGAGGCAAGGAACAGGCACGCGCCCGCGATCTCGCCGGCGCTCCCGGCGCGGCCGAGCGGCCAGCTCCCCGCCGCGGCATGCAGGACATCCTCCGGCGTATTGGTGCGAGAGAAGTCGGTGACGATCAGCCCAGGCGTGATCGCATTCGCGCGGATGCCGTCGGGACCCAGTTCCCGGGCGAGTGCACGGATGTAGCCGAGCACGCCGGCCTTCGCCGCGMAGTAGTGCGCGCCGCCAAATACCCCGCCGCCTTGCTGCGCCGACATTGACGACACGGCGATGATCGAGCTGGCCTTCTGGCTCCGCATGGCCGGGATCGCCGCCTGGGAGAGCTGCATGGTGCCTCTGAGCACAACGTCGGTGACCCGCAGGTAGTCCTGCAGCGTGATGTCGGCCGCGCAGACCTTCTGCGTGAGGCCGGCGTTGTTGATCAGGACATCGATGTGCCCGCCCGAAGCACCCCATTCCCGCACCTCGCTGATAGCGGCGAGGCAGGATTCCATGCTCGTAACGTCGCAACGAACCCCCAGGGCCACCGGCTCGCCCCGGGCGACATCGCGCGCGGCCTCCCTGACCTCGTCCTCGTCGAGGTCGAGCAGCGCCACCCGCGCGCCGTGTTCGATGAAGAGCCTGGCAGTTGCCCGTCCGATTCCCTTGGCGCGGCCCGCGCCGGAGATCACGGCGGTCTTCMCGGCAAGCAGTTTCCCGGTCATGGTTCTGGTTTCAATGCGGTTCATGCTGGTCTCTGGCTGTTCAAATACTTAGCGGTGGCCGGCGGGGACGCCCATGGAGGCGGCGATCCGTTTCGACGGCCACAGGATGATCTGCATCACGACGCACGCCAGGAGCAGGGTGCAGGACAAGATGACGAGGCTCCATCCGAATCCGCCCGTGGCCTGGCGGATGGTCGCCACCAGCAGCGGTCCGACCAGGCCGGAGCAGTTCGAGCAGGTGGTGATCAGCGCGATGGAAGCCGCGAGCCCCTCGCGCKGCAGCACTTCCCCGACGCTCGCCCATACCAGCGTGAGTGCGCTTGCCAGGCCGGCACCTGCAAACACCAGGCCCACCATGGCGATGAACAGGTGCTGTTGCATCAGCGCCGCCGTCGTCAGGCCCGCCGCGCCCACCAGCGCCGCAACCGCGAAATGTCCGCGGCGCTCGCGCGTTTTGTCGGAGTGGGAGGCCATCCAGAACGAGGCTGTCGCGCCGGCGATGGCGGGCAGCGACGACAGCAGGCCGATTTCCATCAATGACAAGCCCATGCTTTTCAGCAGCGTCGGCTGCCAGAAGGCAAGGGCATAGATGCCCAGGACGGTCAGGAAGCAGACCAGGCCGAAGCCCCAGGCCCTCGGCTGCCGCAGTGCGGTGCCAAGGTGGCCGGCGGCCCGGCCTTCGTTGCCGGAGCGCGCCAATGCCTGCACGCGCGACTTCTCCTCCGGCGCAAGCCAGTGCGCGCGGCCGGGATGGTCGTCAAAGCGCAGCAGGGTGACCGTGGCGAGGGCGAACGCCGGGAGGCTTTCCAGCGCGAACAGCCACTGCCACCCTTCGAGCCCGCCTTTGCCGTGCAGCCAGGTCATGACGCCGCCGGCAATCGGCCCGGAAAGGATCGGCGCAAAGCCGGCGCCCATCAGGAAGATGGCGTTGGCGCGGCCCCTGCGTTCCGGCGGATACCAGAGCGTCAGGTAGTAGAGCGCGCCCGGCACGAGCCCGGCCTCGAACATGCCGAGGAAGAATCGCGCCACGTAGAACTGGGTGGGTGTGGTGACGAACGCCGTCGCCGCGGACGCCACCCCCCACAGGACCATGATCCGGACCAGCGTGCGCTTTGCCCCGATACGCGTCAGCAGCAAGTTGCTGGGAATCTCGAACAGCACGTAGCCGAGAAAGAGCACGGTCGCGCCCAGCCCGAAGACGGTGTCCGCGAACCTGAGCGTTTCCTGCATCTGCAGTTGCGCGTACCCGATGTTCGTGCGGTCCAGGTAGTTGATGAAGTACGCCAGGAACAGCAGCGGCAGCAATCGCCAGGATATGCGCCGGAAGAGCGCGTCGTCTGCGGATGGCGTCGAAGCGCTTGCCGCTTCGCTGGGGCCGGCGCCCGATGTTGAGTGCATGAATTGTCTCCTCGTTTTGGTACCAGCCCGCACTGTCGGGGGCTTGTCCGAGGCAAGTGTAGTTCTACTGGAATCGATTGCACATAGGGATAACCATGGGCGCGCATCGGACGAACCGATCTGCGGTCGCCGGATGCGTGCTCATGTCTCGATGGCGGCCAAAACCCACAAAAATGCGGCGTATTTCGCAATCGCTGCACTATCCGTTCGCCAGCGAGAGGAATGCCGGTCTCTCATCCTAGGGTTATCCCTATTGGGAATCGATTCCAGAAACGAACTAAACTCGCCTCACTTCGAGCGGCAACGGCGGGCGGTCAGGGCCGGCCGGTGCGTGCCGGGGGCGAATCAACGAGGATCGAGGAGACAAGGAATGAGTCAGAAATTCGGCGGCGTCCGCCAGGTCGGGTACGTCGTGCGCGACATCAAGGCCGCGATGGCGCATTGGGTCAACCTGGGGATCGGGCCCTGGTTCTACATGGACGACGTCGGCACCAGGGAGTTTCGCTACTTCGGCGAGAACTCCCGCTTGCCGAAACTCTCGATCGCGCTGGCGAACTCGGGCGACCTGCAGATCGAACTGATCCAGCAAAGGGACGATGCGCCGTCGCTGTATAACGATTCCCTGAAGCGCAACGGGGAAATCGCGCAGCACGTCGCCTACTGGACGGAGGACCGCTACGACGAGATCGTCGCAACCTTGCTCGGACTTGGCTATGTGGAGGGGCATGGCGGTCGCATGGGTGGCGCCGGCCGCTTTGCGTACTTCGTGCACCCGGACTTTCCGAGCKGGATGTTCGAGATCTCGGAGATGGCGGGCGGGAAGGCGCAGTACTTCGAGGCGATCAGGCAGGCCGGGCTGGCGTGGGACGGATCCGATCCGGTGCGCATCGTCGAGGTTCCGCCGGCAGCGGCGCAGACCGGTGCGGGGGACTGATCCCGTGGATGCGCTCTCACTCAAGAACGAGCAACGGACGCTGGGCGCGTGCCTCGCCATGCAGGCGGCACTGCGCCCCGACAAGGTATTCCTTGTCTTCGAAGACCGGACCTATACCTACGGCGAGTTCGATGCCTGGGTGACCCGCCTGGCGCGCGGACTGACCGGGCTCGGCCTGCGCAAGGGGGACAAGCTCGCGATCATGCTGCCCAACTGCGCCGAGTTCATGGGCTTGTGGTTCGCGTGCGCGCGTCTCGGGCTGCTGGAGGTGACCGTCAACACGGCCTACCGTGGCCCGCTGCTGCGGCACGTGATCGAGCACTCGGATGCGCGCATGGCCGTGGTCTCGAAAGCGTTTGTCGAACGCTTCCAGGATGCGCACGTCGGCTTCGGCAAGCTCGAGGCCATGATCGTGCCGCGGGCGGACGGCGAAGCGCTCCCGGACTTGCCGATCCCGGGCGTCCGCTTCGAAACGCTGGAATCGTCCGGCGTGCCCCTGCCCGATGTGCACGTCTCGAACCGGGACCCGCTGGCAATCATGTACTCGTCGGGGACGACAGGGCCATCGAAGGGCATCCAGCTCTGCCACAACTACTTCTGGTGGCATGGCAGCAAGACCGCCGACGGGCGGCACATCGGCGACGATGACCGCCTCTACACCTGCCTGCCGCTGTTCCACGCCAATGCCCAGCTGGTGACGGTCACGCCGGCGCTGATGGCCGGCGCCACGCTGATCGTGGACGATCGCTTCAGCGCGTCGAATTTCTGGGAGCGTCTCAAGGGCTTCGGCGCAACGCAGATCAACTACATCGGCGGCATGATCCCGATCCTGATGAAGCAGCCCGACAGCCCCGCCGATCGCGACCACGCCGTCAGGTTTGCCTCGGGCGGCGGTGCGCCCAGGGACCTGTGGGAAGCATTCGAGCAGCGCTTCGGCCTGAAGCTCTACGAGGGGTATGGCCAGACCGAGAACTGTGTCGCGCTCGCAAGCCCCATCGACGCGCCGCGCGTGGGTTCGGTGGGATTGCCGATCTGCGGCTATGACGTCGATCTTGTCGACGGCAACGACGAGCCGGTTGGCGTGGATGCGATCGGCGAGCTCGTGTTCCGGCCCCAGGAGCCGTACATCATGATGGACGGCTACTACAAGAATCCCGAGGCGACGCTGGCGCAGAGCCAGAACCTGTGGTTCCACACCGGCGACCTGATGAAGCGGGACAGCGACGGCTACTTCTACTTCGTCGACCGCAAGAAGGATGCGATCCGCCGTCGCGGCGAGAACATCTCCGCATTCGAGGTCGAGATGGTCGTCAACGCGCACCCGGCGGTTCTCGAGTCCGCTGCCATTGCCGTGCCATCCGAGGTTGGCGAGGACGAGGTCATGGTTTGCGTGGTGCGCAAGGAGGGCTCGGCGCTATCCGCGCTCGAGCTGATCCAGCACTGCGAGAAGCTCATGCCGTATTTCTCGGTGCCTCGTTTTGTCGACTTCCGCAGCGACTTTCCCAAGACGCCGACGCATCGCGTTGAAAAGTATCGCTTGCGCGAAGAAGGKATCACGCCTTCGACCTGGGACCGGGAAAAGGCGGGCTATACGCTGCGCCGCTAGCCGGCGCGGGCCGGCCCGGATCGTGTGGATTGCCGGCATGGCCATGCGCGGCATAGCCCGGGCCAAGGCAATCGGAACTTCATGTCACAAGGAAAACCATGCGTGCATTTTTATCTGACGGCGACAGTGTCGTCCCGGCCGACGTGCCTCGCCCTTCGCCGGCCGACGGGCAAGTGCTCGTCAAGGTCCGCGCCAGCGCGTTGAATCGTATCGACCTGACGATGGCCAAGGGCAAACGGCATGGCGCGGCGGGTGGCCAGGGCGTGCCTCTGGGTGTCGAATGGGCCGGCGAAGTCGTCGCTGTCGGCAGCCAGGTCAAGGCCTGGCAAATCGGTGACCGGGTGATGGGCGCCGGCATCGGCGCATTCGCGGAGTACACGCTGGCCCATCCGGCCATGATGTACGCCATCCCGCAGGGCATGCCCTTCGAAGAGGCCGCGGCATTGCCCGTAGCCATGCAGACCATGCACGACGCCATCTCGACGCACGGCGCCATGCAGGCCGGCCAGTCGGTCCTGATCCAGGGGGCGAGTTCAGGGATGGGGCTGATGGGGATGCAGATTGCCAGGCTGCTTGGCGCGGGCCTGGTGCTGGGCTCCTCGACCTCCGCGGCGCGCCGGCAAAGGCTGCGCGACTACGGTGCGAACCTGCCGGTCGACACCGGCAGGAGCGACTGGGTCCAGGAGGTGACCAAGGCCACCGCAGGGATGGGCGTCGACCTGCTGGTCGATCTGATCGGTGGGCCGTTCGTGAATGGCGGGATGTCCGCAACCCGCGTGGGCGGCCGCATGGTGAATGTCGGGCGGGTCGCCGGCGAGAGCGGCGACTTCGACTTCGACCTGCATTCGATGCGCAGGATCACCTACATCGGCGTGAGCTTCCGCACCCGGACCCCGGCCGAGGTGGCCGCCGTCGTGGCGCGCGCCAGGCACGACCTGGAGCCGGCATTGAAGCTGGGCAAGATCAGCATGCCGGTGGACAAKGTGTATCCGCTCGCCGACCTCGCCGGCGCGCCGGCGCGCTGGAGCACATKGCGCAGAACGGGCATTTCGGAAAGATTGTCGTCACCGCCGGCTAGCGCGGTGACCGGGACGAGAAACAGGAGACAACATGGAAAACGTATATGTCATTGGCGTCGGGATGACGCCATTCGGCCGCTTGCTGGATCTGAGCATCAAGCAGATGGCAAGCGCAGCCGTCGACGCGGCGCTCAAGGATGCCGGCGTTGAAAAGGAAAGACTGCAGGCGGCATTCTTTGCGAATTGCGTGCAGGGCCATATGGAAGGGCAGCATATGATCCGCGGCCCCGTGGCACTGCGCCATATGGGTATCGGTGGCATCCCGGTCACCAGCGTCGAGAATGCCTGTGCCAGCGGCAGTACCGCGCTGAACCTGGCGTACAACTTCGTCAGGTCGGGGGAGGGGGATATCGCGCTCGCCGTCGGCGCCGAGAAGATGTATTCGCAGGACCGGGAGCGCATGTTCTCTGCGTTCGACAGCGGCTGGGACATCGCAGAGGTCGAGGCCGCCAGGGAGCGGCTGCTCAAGCTCGGCCGGGGCGTCGAAGTCCCGCCGGGCAGCACCTCTGCAAAGCCGTACAGTGTGTTCATGGACATCTATGCGGCTTCGGCACGCGAGCACATGAAGCGCTACGGCACCACCCAGCGCCAGATCGCAGCCGTCGCGTCCAAGAACCACAAGCACTCGCAGTACAACCCGCTCTCCCAGTACCGGAACCCGTACTCCGTCGAGGAGATCCTGGCGGCGCCCCCGATCGTCTATCCGCTGACCGCGCCGATGTGCTCGCCCGTGTCGGACGGTGCGGCCGCGGCGATCGTCTGCAGCGAGAGCGTCTTGCGAAGGCTCGGCCTGAGCCGCTCCCGGGCGGTGCGCATCGCCGCGTCGGTCGTACGCACCGGGGCCGATCGGGATGTGAACGATGTCGAGAACGCCTGCACCGCGATCGCGGCCAGGCTAGCTTACGAAAAGGCCGGCATCGCTCCGTCGGACGTATCGGTGGCCGAAGTTCACGACGCCACCGCGATGGGCGAGATTGTCCAGACCGAGAACCTTGGCCTCTGCGCGTTCGGCGAGGGCGGGGCGCTGGCGGAGCGCGGCGACACGGCGCTCGGCGGACGGATCCCTGTGAATCCCTCCGGCGGACTGGAGTCCAAAGGGCACCCCATTGGCGCGACAGGCCTGGCACAGATACACGAACTGGTGCTCCAGCTTCGTGGCGAGGCGCAGGGGCGGCAGGTTGAACATGCCGCGGTGGGCATTGCCGAGAATGGTGGCGGACTGATCGGCGTGGAAGAGGCAGTTGCCTGCGTGACGATTCTTTCGCGCTGAGTCCGAAGGGCTCTTCTTCTTTCTCGTCCAGGAGAAGGATGACAACAGGAACGCTGCGCGTTCCTGTTGTTCCCGGCAGGACGATCAGGCGGGTCGCGGCGTCGTCGCGCGACGCCTGCCACCTGAGCGTCTGCTGCCGCGCGGCACGAGAGCTGTGCCGCGCGATGCGCCGTCAGGCTACCTTGACGGCGCGGCGGGCGCCTTGCTGCACGGCGCCGGAGGCTACMGCGGTCGAGGCCTCGAAGTTCGACTTGACCGTCTCGGCGGCTTGCTTGGTTGCCTTCTGCACCGATTCATAGGTGTTGTTGGCGGCCGCGACCGTCGACTGCAGGAGCGCGGTGAGGGCTTCCGAGCCGGCCGGCGCGTTCTTCACGAAGGTGTCGACGAAAGCCTGCACGCGGCGGGTGTGTTGTTCGTACTGCGCTTCCACGGCCTTGGCGAGTTCGGTCTGCGTGTCGGAGGCGATCTCGTACACGTGTTGCACGTACGACAGCGCCTTGTCGGCCGCCGGTTGCGCCAGCGTGCCTCGCGTGGTGAAGACGTCGCGCAGGTCGCGGCCCGACAGGGCGGCCTGGATATTATCCTGGCTTTCGGCGATCGACGATTTGACTGCCTGCAGGTTCAGCTCGGCCAGTTTCTGGAAACCGTCGAAGGCCGTATTCGTCAGCGCGAACAGGTTGGCGAAATGGGCTTTCTGGGCTTCTGCGAACTGGTCGGACGAAAAAACGAACATGCGTGCTCTCCTGTGAATCGCCCGGCCGCTTGGCCGACTCAGGGCCGGCATGCACTGGATGTGGATGCCGTGCGGATCGGGTCGAGGGTCTGGTTCGGAAGGGATGGGCGTCACCGGTTTGCGCAGTGCACCATCCAAGGGCAGATTCTAGAGGGGGCTATTTGGATAGCCCCTAGGGACATACCCGGACATCTGGCGCTTATCGCTGTTGCTGTGCAGCATGGTCGACATCAAGCGCACCCCCGTGACGTGGGGAGCGGTTTCAACCGGCGGGCTTATGTTGGCTACCGCACGTCGCGCTGGYGGAATCGGCGGCTACCATGCCGCTGTTCTTCCCGACGCACGGACCTGCCATGCGCCACTGCGCCGTCCAGCACGAAGTGATCAGCGATACCCAGGCCTTTCACGCGCTCGCGCCGGAATGGGATGCGCTGTGGCAGAGGGCCAATGGCGCGCATTTCCAGTCGTTTGCCTATTGCGCAAGCAGCCTAGGGGTGGCCGCCACCATGGCGGGCCGCAAGCTGCAGTGCCTGGCCGGACGCTCGCAGGGCCGGCTCGTGGTGCTATGGCCGCTGGTCGTCTACCGCAGGGCGGGCTGGCGTTTCATGCAGCCGCTGGGGCCCGGCTACAACCCGCCTCACGACATCCTGGTCGAACCCGGCGCCGATGCCGCGGCGATCGTGTCTGCCGCCTGGCACGCCATGCTCGCCAGTGCCAGGCCGGACCTCGTCTACCTGCCGCGCGTGCGCAGCAGCTCGCTGCTGCACCGCTGCGCAAGCGAAAGCGGCCGGGTTGCCTATCGCCTGGACGAGATCACCCCCGTGGCGCGGATGCGCGAGCAGGCCGGGTGGACCGCATTCTGCCGTTCGCGCACCGGCCGCTCGCGCAATCCGCCGGACTACCTGCTGCGGCGATTCGAGGGGCAGGGCAAGGCCGAGGTCCTGATCGTCGATMACAACGACAGCCGGGCCGCCTTCTTCGTCGACTGGTTGCTGCTGCACAAGCGGCGCTGGGCCGAGCGCGGCGAGATAGAAAGCGCGTGGCTGTTCTCCGACGACAGCCACGCGTTCCTGATGCGCCTGATGGCGGTCGGCGACATGCATGCCAGCCGGCATGCCCAGCCCTTCCGCTTCTTTGTGCTGACGCTCSACGGCGTGCCGGTAGCGCTCAACCTGCTCGCCATCCAGAACCATTGCGTCGACCTCGTCATCAACACCTACGACGCCGCGTACGCGAAGTTGTCGCCGGGCACGGTGCTGATCGACTGGTGCGTGAAATGGGCCTTCGACCATCGCTTCGATTTCGACTTCGGCTCCGGACGGCAGCACTACAAGCAGTTCTGGAGCAATGGTGTCGCTTACGCCACGGCCAGCCTCCATGTCGCGCATACGCAATGGGGGCTGGCGGGCTACAGGCTGCTGCAGGGCGCGCGCTGGGCGCGCGGGCGCATCGCCCGGCTGCGCGGGCATGCAGAGGATGAGGACGGCCGCGACGGCAGCGCGTCCGCTCGCGCCACCCGGTCCGCGTGAGCCCTCTTGCAGATGGACGGCGCGGGCCGGTGCGCTGCTAGGCGTGCGTTCCGGCTTCGCGCAGCTTGGCCACTTCCTGGTTGCGCAGGATGAAGCGCTGGACCTTGCCGCTCGGCGTCTTGGGCAGTTCGGCTACGAACTCGATCTCGCGCGGATAGGCGTGGGCCGCCAGGCGGTTGCGCACATGCAGGCGCAGTTGCTCGGCCAGTTCGGGTCCCGCGCGGTATTGCGGGTCCAGCACGACGAAGGCCTTGATCAGCTCCGTGCGTTCCGGATCGGGTTTGCCGATCACCGCGGTCTCGATCACGGCCGGGTGCTCGATCAGCGCGCTCTCCACGTCGAAGGGGCCGACGCGGTAGCCCGAGGTGGTGATGACATCGTCGTTGCGGCCGATGAAGCTGATGCTGTTGTCCTCGTTCAGCTCCGCCGTGTCGCCGGTCAGGTAGTACTTGCCGACGAAGGCGCTGGTGTGCGTTTCGTGATAGCCGCCGAACCAGCACATCGGCGACTGCGCCAGGTCCAGCGCCAGCGTGCCTGGCTGGCCCGCCGGCAGTTCGCGCGCTTCGTCGTCGAGCACGACCACGCGATGGCCGGGGCTGGCGAAGCCGGCCGCGCCCAGGTGGACCGGATGACGCAAGGCGTGGTGATTGCATAGCACCATGCCAAGCTCGGTCTGGCCGTAGTGGTCGTGGATGGTGACGCCGAGCTGGTCGGCGAACCAGCGGATGACCTCGGGGTTGAGCGGCTCGCCGGCGCTGCTGACCGCGCGCAGCTTGCCGCGCAACGGACCGGACACCGCCTGCCCGGCGGCGATCAGCAGCCGGTATGCGGTGGGCGAGCCGGCGAGGTTGGTGATGCCGTATTTGTTGATGACGCGGCAGGTGCTTTCGATGCTGAACGGGCCGTCGTAGAAGGTGGTCGGATGGCCCAGGGCCAGCGGGCCGGTGACCGCGTAGTACAGGCCGTATGCCCAGCCGGGATCGGCCAGGTTCCAGAACGCGTCATCGGGGCGCAGGTCCACCGCGTCGCGCATATAGCCGGCGAATGCGGCCACGGCCTTGAGCGGCACCAGCAAGGGCTTGGCGGGGCCGGTGGTGCCGGAGGTGAACATCATCAGGAAAGGGTCGCTGCCCTTGCGCATGACCGGCGCGAAGTCCGCCGGCTGGCGGTCCAGCTCGGCCCAGAAGCTGAAGTCCCCGCGCACCAGGCCGCGGCCCTTGGCGCCGGCCACGGTGAGCACCGCGGGGCAGCCCTGCACGTCGTCGAGCTTGCCGCGGTTGGCGCCGTCGGTGACGACCAGGCGCGCTCCCGATGCCTGCAGGCGGTGCTCGATGGCTTTTGGCCCGAAGGCGGTAAACAGCGGCTGGTAGACCGCGCCTGCGCGCCACGTGCCGAGGATGGTGGCCAGCAGCTCCGGCGTGCGCGGCAGCAGCCCCGCGACCCGGTCTCCGGGGCCGATGCCCTGCGCCTTGAGGAACCCGGCGAACTGCGCCGAGAGCTTTTGCAACTGGGCGAAGGTGTAGGTTTCGCTGCTACCGTCGCGGCCTTCCCAGAACAGCGCGATGCGTCCKGGCAGCGCATGGCGGTCGCAACATTCGACGCAGGCGTTGAGGGCGTCCGGCGTGCCGCTCAGGCGCTCCGCCAGCGATGCCTCATAGGAAAAGCCTGCGATGGCCTCGGCGTAATCGCGCATGGTGGTCTCCTTGGTGTCTCTCGTGATTGGCGGGCGTGCGTGCGGACCGCGTCTGGCGAAATTCTGGGCCAGGCCCGCGTGCGCGGCAATGGCCWCGCCGCGCACGCTGACTGAACCCGTTTGCCAGTGCGCGTTTGCCGCGCCGCCGTCGGACGAGACTAGTGGCTGCCGCCGTGACCGTTGCCGTGGCCGTTGCCGTGGCCACCGCCGCCACCGCCGCCACCGCCGCCACCGCCGCCACCGCCGCCACCGCCGCCACCGCCGCCACCGCCGCCACCGTGGCCGCCACCACCTCCGTTGCC
>NZ_JBFTLQ010000063.1:0-46517 GCF_056396525.1 Cupriavidus sp. 05T41 | reverse complement strand
GGGTTTGCCTGCCGCMGTGCTKGCGCCGGCGCAGAATGGCGGGACGGCCAGCGAAGGCGGTCCGCCACAGGCGCAATAGAGGCCCCGGTGGGGCCAYCGGCGCCCACGGTCACGGAGCAGGGCGAGGCCGCGGCGATAGCTGATGAATATGGCCTTCGCGGCGTATCCGGAGCTGGCCCGGACGGGCGCCCGGCCAGCTCMGTTTCAACYGGCTACAGCCCCAGCACATTGGCCCCGATGCGCGGATCGATGGCGCGCTCGAGCTGCTGGGGATAGACCGTGACCGTCACCTCGAGCGAGCCGGTGCCGACCTCCATCGACAGGATGTGGCCGCCATAGGTGTCGAACTTGCTGTCGCCGGCGACGCCGTGTGCGTGGATCGACGGCTTGCCGTCCTTCCATGCCAGGCTGCCGACGATGCTGGCCATTTCCACGTTGCGGAAGGTCCTGGGGTTGAAGGCTTTCTTGTCCGCGTCCCAGAAGCCGAAGGTCACGTTGGTAAAGCCGATCGCGCTGAGGCTGGCGCTGGGCACGCGTTCGCAGATGGCAAAGGCTTCGATCTGCTCGAAGACGTTGTCGCCCATGCGCAGCACCAGCAGGTAGCCGGTCGGGGTCTTGATGTAGCGCTTGACGCTGGCGCTCGGGTAGGTGGGGTTCTGGGCCGTGGCTTGCRCCGCGGCGCATTCGCTCGACTGGGCGCTGGCGGGCGCGGCCGCCAGGCCAAGCGCAATGACGCCACCGGCCGCGAGGGCCTTGCCKAGCCGTGCGAGGCGGCGCCCAAGCGGGGCCGGCGCCGCGGCCTTGTCCATGGTTTTGTCMACGGCCTTGCCCGCGGTCTGCTTCATGTCTTTGATCATGGCTTCGTTCATCTCTGTCTCCGTCTTCGTTGTGTAAGGCTTCGTTGTGTAAGTGGTTGGTTTCGGTCAGGTCTCGAATCCGGGGTGTCGGATCAATTCGTCTTYGTTTCCGCCTGTGTGGCCGCCTTCGCTGGCATCGTGTCGCCGAGATCCCTAGCGCAGCCAGCTCGCCGGCACCAGGATGAGCTGCGGGAACAGCACGAACAGGAACATCAGCGTCGTCAGCGACAGCAGGAACGGCC
This sequence comes from Cupriavidus sp. 05T41, assembly GCF_056396525.1. NCBI lineage: Bacteria > Pseudomonadati > Pseudomonadota > Betaproteobacteria > Burkholderiales > Burkholderiaceae > Cupriavidus > Cupriavidus sp. 05T41. The sequence goes on along the minus strand of NZ_JBFTLQ010000063.1, from coordinate 45,418 downwards.
ACACGCCCGAGATCACGCTGTCCAGGCTGGCGCGCGACGTCCCCGCCACCACGTTGAGCACGGTGCCCACCGGCGGGGTCAGCAGCCCGATGGCGTTGTTGAGGATGAACATCACGCCGAAGTACACCGGGTCGATGCCGGCCTTGGTGATCACCGGCATCAGGATCGGCGTCATGATCAACACGGTCGGCATGAGATCCAGCGCCGTGCCGACGATGATCACMAGCACCATGATSACGAACATCAGCAGGATCTTGTTGTCGATGAAAGGATCGAGCAGCGCGGTCACCTGCGCCGGGATATTGGCGATGGTGATCAGCCACGCCGAGACCAGCGCGCAGGCCACCAGGAACAGCACGGTGCTGGAGGTCTTGGTGGCGGTGACGATMAGCCGCGGCAGCGCGCGCAGGTCCAGTTCGCCGTACACGAAGCGGCCCACCGCCATGGCGTAGACCACCGCCACGACGGCCGCCTCGGTGGGCGTGAAGGCCCCGATCTTCATGCCGCCGATGATCACCACCGGCAGCACCAGCGCCCACACCCCATCCATCAGCGCGCGCAGCAGGCGGCGCAGCTCGAAGCGCTGCGTGGCGGCGGCCGCCTTGTCCTTGCGCGCGCAGACGTACCACGTGGCGGTCAGCGTCAGCGCCATCATGGCGCCGGGCGCGATGCCGGCCAGGAACAGCTTGGTGATCGATACCTGCGCCACCACGCCGAACACCACGATGGCGATCGACGGCGGAATCACCGGCGCGATGATCCCGCCCGCCGCGATCAGGCCGGCCGAGCGCGGCACGTTATAGCCGGCCTTGCGCATCATCGGGATCAGCAGGGCCGCCACCGCGGCGGTGTCCGCCACCGCCGAGCCGGAGATGCTGGCCACCACGGTGGCGGCGATGATCGCGACATAGCCGAGCCCGCCGCGCACATGGCCCACGGCGGCTTCCGCCACCTTGACGATGCGGGTGGACAGCCCGCCCGCGTTCATCAGCTCGCCGGCCAGCATGAAGAACGGCACCGCCATGAGCGGATAGTTGTTCACGCCTTCGAGCATGTTCTGCGCGATGATCTGCGTGTCGAAGTTGCCCAGGTGCATCATCAGCGCGATGCCGGAGACGAGCAGTGAGAATGCGATCGGCATGCCGAGCGCCATGGCGCCGAGCAGCGAGCCGACGAATACAACGATGGTCATGACAGTCTCCAGGGGGTCATTCGCCGCTAGCGCCGGATTCCGGCACCAGTTCCGCGCTGGGCATGCGCCMGCTGAGCAGGCGCCACAGCGAGTGCGCCAGCAGCCCGGCCATGCCCACGCTGCTGAACAGCAGGCAGGCGTACACCAGGCCGATGGGCACGCCCGTTACCGGGGCCATGTCGTCCATGCMGATCACCACCAGCTTCCACGCGCCGTTGGCGAGCAGCAGGCAGCAGGCCAGCGCACCCAGGTMGGAGAGGAAGCGGCACAGTCGCTGGCCGGGCTCGCCGAGCCGTGACACCACGGTGGACATGCCGAGGTGGGCCTTGTMGCGCATCACCAGCAGCGCGCCGGTCAGGGTCAGCCACATGAAGACGAAGCGCGAGGCTTCCTCGGAAAACGCGATGCCCGAGTTGAAGGCGTAGCGCAGCACCACATTGGCAAATACCAGCACGATCATCACGGCCATCATGGCCACCATCGCGCCTTCCGCCGTCCGCACGAAGGCGCGGGTGACGGCGGGTTCTTCCGTTTCTGTCGTTGTATCGATCATGGCTTGTCTCGCTGAATTGTTGTCTGGCGATGCGGTGCCGGCGCTATGGCGCGGCTTGCGCCAGCTGCATCGACACCTCGGCGCGGTAGAAGCGCAGCGCGTTGCCGCGCCAGACCGCATCCGCCGCCGTGGCATCCAGCCCGCGCAGCGCTTCGGCCACCGTCGCAACCACTTCCCCCAGGCCCGCGCGCAGGCCCGACACCGGCAGGTTGCTGGCGAACATGCAGCGCTGCCAGCCGAAGATGTCCAGGGCCTGACGGATGACCCGCACGTTGCCGGCGCGGTCCCACGGCGCGCCGGGCAGTCCGAATTCGGACAGCTTMACGTGCACGTCCGGCAGGCGCGCCAGCGCCTCCATGCCGCGGCGCCATGCCGCGAGTCCCTGCTCGGAGCGGTCCCACGGCAGTCCGGTGTGTTCCAGCACCACGCGCAGCCCCGGGAACATCGCCACCGCATCGGCCGCTTCGTGCAGGTGCCAGAACGGCACGCGCAGATCCCATGAGAGCCCGTGCTCGGCCAGCAGCCGCAGGCCTTCGAGCCAGCGCGCGTCCTGCAAGGTGCCGGGCTGCCCGCGTACGCTCAGGTCGGCGCGTGCGCTGGTGCGCGGCTTGCACCGCACGCCGCGCACCAGCGGGAAGGCGGCCTGCGCCAGCAGGCGCTGCTCCAGCTCGGCGCCGTTGAAATCCACATGCGCCACGATGGCGTTGGGCAAGCCGTGCACGGCATGGATGCGGTGTAGCCAGCCGGTCTCGGCGAGGGACTCGGCGGGATGGCGTTCGGCTTCGACGTGGATGGTGGCCGCCAGGGGCAGCCCCGCCCACTGCGCCAGGTAGGCTTCCGGGCCGAAGTCGGTGCGCAGCGCGCTGTAATCGCCCAGGAAGAAGGCTTGCGCGTCGTAGCGTTCCTGCAGCCACGGGTAGCGCGCATCGTCGCCGAGCCGCCAGAGGTGATGGTGGGCGTCGACGATGGCCGACGGCAGGGTCAGGTTGTCCATGAGCGGTCTCAGCGCTGGCCGTCGATGGCGCGCAGCACGGCGTCGCCGTTCTTCTGCACGTAGAGCTGGCGCGTCTCTTCCTTGACGATCTTCCTGATGCTCGCCACGTCCGGATGCTCGTTGACCTGCATGCCCTTGGCGCGCAGTTGCGCGATGGCGGCCGCTTCGTTGTCGGCATTGAGCTTGCGCTGGTAGGTGGCGGCCGCGGCGGCCTCCTCGAGCAGGATCTTCTGGTATTCGGGCTTGAGCGAATCGAACTTCGCCTTGTTCATCAGCACCACCAGCGCGGTGTAGGCATGGCGCGTCAGCGAGAGGTACTTCTGCACTTCGAACATCTTGGACGAAAGCATCAGCGTGGGCGGGTTCTCCTGGCCGTCCACCGCGCCCGATTCCAGCGCGCCGAAGACCTCGGCGAACGGCATTGGCTGCGGGCTCGCGCCCAGCAACTGGAACGCCTTGATGTGGGACGGGTTGGGCGTGGTGCGGATCTTCAGGCCGCGGATATCGTCGGCCTTGCTGATCTGGCGCTTGTTGTTGCCCAGGCTGCGAAAGCCGATCTCCCAGAACGCCAGGCCCTTGATCTGGTGCGCGCCGAGTTCGTCCAGCAGCCCGCGCCCGACCGCGCCGTCCAGCGTGCGGTAAGCCTGCGGGCCATCGTCGAACTGATAGGGCAGGTCCAGCGCGTTGAGCTTGGGCACCAGGCCGGTGACGAAGGGGTTGCCGGTAGCGCCGATGTCGATGGTGCCGCTGCGGATGCCCGTGACCAGCGTGGTGTCGTTGCCGAGCTGGCTGTTGGCGAAGACCTGGATCTCGATCGCGCCCTGCGTGCGCTCCTTGACCTTCTTGCTGAACGACAGCGCGGCGAGGTGCTGGGAATCGGTCTCCGGCACGGTGTGGGCGAAGCSCAGCCTGATGGGCGATTGCGCGGCCGCGATGCTGGCTGCGCCGGCGAGCAATGCGGCCAGCACGGTATGCGAAATGGCGCGCGAGATTGCGCGCGAGATTGCGTGTCTCATGGTGTCTCCTAGGGATGGTTTGGATGGCGTGCCCGGGTGCATCCCGGGTCTTGCCKGATGKCGCGCGGCGCTCAGGCGGGCGGGACGGGCGGGGGGCGCGCGGCGGCCGCCGTCAGCGCCTGCTCCGGGGTGGTGCGGCGGTGCATGTCAGACCTTCACCTTGGCCTCTTTKACCACCTTGGCCCACTTGGTGGTCTCTGCGGAGATAAACGAAGCAAAGCGGTCGGCGCTGCCGCCACCGTCCTCGGCCCCGAACCCGGCGAGCTTGTCCGCGACCTCGGGCATCGCCAGCACGTTGTTCATGTCCGCGTTCATCTTCTGCACCATGGCGGGCGGCATGCGTGCCGGGCCCACCAGCCCGTACCAGGTGCTGGCATCGAAGCCGGGGAAGCCGGATTCGGCCACGGTCGGCACGCCGGGGAAGCTCTTCGCGCGCGTGGGCCGGGTCTGCGCGATGGCCGTCAGCTTGCCGCCCTGGATCTGCGGCGTGGCCGAGGTCATGGTCTCGAAGCTGAAATCGATCTGGCCGCCGATCAGGTCGGTCAGCATCGGCGCGGAGCCGCGGTAGGGCACATGCAGCGCGTCCACGCCGGCGCGCAGCTTGAACAGCTCCAGCGCCAGGTGCTGGGCCGCGCCGGCCCCTGACGAGCCGAAGGTGACCTTGCCCGGGCGCTTGCGGCACTGGTCGATCACGTCGTTGAGCGTCCTGGCGCCTTCGTGCGGGCTGCAGATCAGCAGGTTGGGCGTGACGCCCACCAGCATGATGGGCGTGAAGTCGCGCTCGACCACGTAGCCGAGCTTGGGGTACAGGCTGGGMGCGATGGCGTGGTTGCTGATGTTGGTCATCAGCAGCGTGGTGCCATCGGCCGGCTGCTTGGCGGTGTACTCCGCGGCGATCACGCCGGCCGCGCCGGCCCGGTTTTCCACGATCACCGAGGTGTGCCACATCTCGCCCAGCTTGTTGGCGATCACGCGCGCCATCACATCGGTGCCGCCGCCGGGCGGAAAGCCGACCACGATGCGGACCGGGCCGGCGGGCATCGCCTGCGCGAACGCCAGGGGCGAGGCCAGCGTGGCGGCGCCGGCCGCGGCTGCGGTGAGGAAGGTCCTGCGATGCATGTTGTCTCCAGTCTGTTTTTTTTATCGGACTGCTATGGACTGCGATGGACTGCGTTGGCCCGTGCGCGCCGCCGCCGTGCCTACATTGCCTCGTGCAGCATGGCCGCGTATTCGTCCGCGCTGGCCAGGCGTGGATTGGTCTTGTGGCAGTGGTCGGCCAGCGCGCCCTCGACGATGCGCGGGAACAGGGCAGGCGTGACGCCCAGTTCCGCCAGGCCCGACGGCAGGCCCAGGCGCCGGTTCATCGCGTCGATGGCCGGGCCGATCGACCCGGGGCCGTCGAGCTGCATGGCCTGCGCCATGCGCTCCAGGCGCTGCTCGCCGCGCACCGACGGCGCGGCCGCGTTGAAGCGGATCACCGCGGGCAGCAGGATCGCGTTGAGCGTGCCGTGGTGCAGCGACGGATCCAGCCCGCCCAGCGAATGGCTCAGGCTGTGCACGCAGCCCAGTCCCTTCTGGAAGGCCAGCGCGCCCTGCATCGAGGCGCTCATCATGTTGAGCCGCGCGGTACGGTCTTGCGGCTGCGCCGTCGCCGTCTCGATATGCATCCAGGCACGCCGCAGCCCGTCCAGCGCGATGCCGTCGGCCGGCGGGTTGAACGCCGGCGCCAGGAAGGTCTCGATGCAATGGGCGATGGCATCCATGCCGGTGGCCGCGGTCAGTTTCGGCGGCAGGCCGAAGGTCAGTTCGGGGTCGCAGATKGCCACGCGCGGCACCAGGTAGGGCGACAGCACGCCGACCTTGCGCCCGTCGTCGAGGATCAGCACCGCGCCGCGGCCCACTTCGCTGCCGGTGCCGGCGGTGGTGGGCACGGCGATCAGCGGCGCGGTGGCCGCAGTGATGCGGGCCGTGCCGCCCTCGATGGCGGCGAAGGTCTTKAGCGGGCCTTCGTGCGTGGCGCAGACCGCCACGCCCTTGGCCAGGTCGATCGGCGAGCCGCCGCCCACCGCGATGATGCCGTCGCAGCGGTGCTCGACGAACAGCGCCACGGCCTCGCGCATGGCGCGTTCGGTGGGGTTGGACGGGGTGCCGTCGAAGACCACGGCGCCGGCGCCGGCKGGCAGTTGCGCCAGCACGCGCTCCAGGATGCCGGCCGCCTTGACGCCGGCGTCCGTGACGACCAGCGGCCGGGCGATGCCGATGCGCTCGCATTCCTGCTGCAGCAGCGCGATCGCGCCGAAATCGATCTGGATCTGGGTGATGTAGTTGATGAGGGCCATCTTGTCTCTGTCTCCATGCGGGATTTGCTTCTTGCCGCTTCGCCGGGCAGCGCGGGCCGGGGCGCCGTAGCGCGTGCGCCGCTGCCGGAAGCTGCATTGGTGACGAAGTCTAGGAACAAGCCGCCAGCGCGACAACGTGGATTTACTTGAAGGCACCCCAAGTTTTTCTCATAGCCGTGGCGCTTGCCGCGCCCCGCGCACCACCCCTAGTTTTTCTTGAAATGGCGCTGAGTTTTTCTCGTTTGGCGCGCGCGGGGCCAGACCCTAGACTTMCGCAGGTCGAGAGGCTTCCCCGATCCTGCCCGTGCGGCAKGTGCCCACCCACCATAAGCAGATCCTGAGCGAGACACAGGCGCACCATSAGACAAGCCATCCTKATCGAGTACGACKAGCGCGTTGCCACCATCACGCTGAACAACCCCGAAAAGCTGAACGCGCTCGACCTGGGCATGTGGCAGGGCCTGACCGAGGCGATGCAGGCGCTCTCGGCCAACGACGAGCTGCGCTGCATCGTGCTGCGCGGCGCGGGAGACAAGGCCTTCGCCGCCGGCGCCGATATCGAGGAGTTCACCCGCATGCGCTCCAACGMCGCGCAGGCCGAAGGATATGCACAGATCACGCACGCGGCGATGGAGGCCATTGCCGGCAGCCGCCATCCGACCATCGCCCTGATCCAGGGCGCCTGCGTGGGCGGCGGCCTGGAGATTGCGTCGATGTGCGATATGCGCATCTGCGGCGAATCGAGCCGCTTCGGCGTGCCGGTCAACCGGCTGGGGCTGGTCATGTCGTATGGCGAGCTCGGCGGCCTGATGGCGCTGGCCGGCCCCGCGGCAGCGCTGGAGATCGTGCTGGAGGGGCGCGTGTTCGGCGCCGCCGAGGCACTGGAAAAGCGCCTGGTCAACCGCGTGGTGCCCGACGCCGAAGTGCCGGCCGAAGCGTACGCGACGGCGCGCCGCATCAGCCAGGGCGCGCCACTGGTGGCGCGCTGGCACAAGAAGTTCGTGCGGCGCCTGCTGAACCCGGCACCGCTGGGCGCCGAAGAGCATGCCGAGGCCTATGCCTGCTTCGATACCGAGGACTTCCGCATCGGCTACCGGGCCTTCGTCGGGAAGGCGAAGCCGGCCTTCGTGGGCCGCTGACACGATCGTCAGCCCGCCCGCGCACTTCTTTCACTCCKACGCCACCAGCCCGAACCGCGGGCGGCCGTCACCAAGCCACAAGGTTTCCAATGAATTTGCCGTTGTCGAAAATCAAGGTCCTGGATGTCAGCCAGATCATGGCCGGTCCTTTCTGCTGCATGCTGCTGGGCGACATGGGCGCCGACGTGATCAAGGTGGAGACACCGGGCGTGGGCGACCAGACCCGCAAGGCCATGGGCTTCCGGCTCAAGGGCGAGGATAGCGGCGGCTTCCTCGCGCTCAACCGCAACAAGCGCAGCGTGGAGATCGACCTGAAGAACCCGGCCGGGCTGGAGGCCTTCTACGAGCTGGTGCGCGGCGCCGACGTGCTGGTGGAAAACAACCGCCCGGGCGTGGCCGCCCGGCTGAAGATCGACTACCCGGTGCTGCGCGAGATCAACCCGCGCCTGGTCTATGCCAGCATTTCCGGCTTCGGGCAGACCGGGCCGTGGTCGCGCCGGCCGGGGCTGGACCTGATCGCGCAGGCGATGTCCGGCGTGATGAGCGTGATGGGGCACCCCGACGCCGCGCCGGTCAAGTCGAGCGTGCCGATCGCCGATCTCGGCGCMGGGCTGTTCTGTGCCTACGGCATCCTGAGCGCGGTGATCGGGCGCGAGCACACCGGGCAGGGGCAATATGTGGACGCCTCGCTGTTCGAGACCGCGCTGGGCTTGTCGGTGTGGGAATCGGCGGAGTATTGGGGCACCGGCACGGTGCCGGTGCCGATCGGCAGCGCCAACCGCATGAGCGCGCCTTACCAGGCCGTGCGCGCGTCGGATCGCCATTTCGTGATCGGCGCGGCCAACCCGAAGCTGTGGACCGCGCTGTGCGAGGTGATCGAACGCCCCGACCTGCTGCAGGACGCGCGCTTTACCGACAACGCGGCGCGCATCCGCAACCGCGATATGCTGATTGGCGAGATCGAAGGGGAGTTCGCGCGGCACCCGGCGGCGCACTGGGTGGACGCGTTGCTGGCGGCCGGCGTGCCGGCCGCGCCGATCCTGAACTACGACGAAGCGCTGGTGAGCGAGCAGGCGGTCGCGCGCGAGATGGTGCTGGAGATCGACCATCCGGTGGAAGGCCGCGTGAAGGCGCTCGGGTTTCCCGTTAAGCTTGGCGGTACGCCGCAGCAGGTCAGGTATCCGGCACCGTTGCTCGGGCAGCACACGCAGCAGGTGCTGGCGGAGTTCGGGCTCGACGAGATGGCGATCCAGGCACTGCGCGAACGCGGGGCGTTCGGCCAGGCCGCCGCGCCGCAGGCGCCGCCCCTGGAGCGCCGCGCCGGCTGACCGGCGCATCCGGCAAGCATCCGGCAAGCATTCAGAAAGACAAGACAAGACATCACGGAGACAACCATCATGAAGTTCCATTCACAGCCGTGGCGCATGGCGGCGCTGGCCGCGTTCGCCACCAGTGCCGCGCTCGGCGTCATCGCAACCGCGTGGTCCGGCAATGCCGCGGCCGCCGCGCAGGCCGACGCCTATCCCAACCACCGCATCGAGCTGATCGTGCCCTGGCAGGCCGGCGGCGGCGCCGACGTGGTCGCGCGCGCCTTGTCGGCGGCGGCGGCCAAGCACCTGTCGCAGCCGCTGGTGGTCATCAACAAGCCGGGCGCCACCGGCGCGGTCGGCCTGGGCGAGGTGGTGCACGCCAAGCCGGACGGCTACAAGCTGGTGCTGTCGTCGAGTGAGCTGACCTTTCTCAACTACCTCGGGCTGGCCAAGTTCACCTACCAGGACCTGGTGCCGATCGCGCGGCTGAACGCCGATCCCGCGGCGGTGGTGGTGCGCGCCGATGCGCCCTATGCCACGCTGGAGCAATTCATCGCCGAAGCCCGCAAGCCGGATTCGAACGTGCGCGTGGGCAACGCCGGGCAGGGCTCGACCTGGCACATGGCCGCCGCCGCGCTGGCCGAGAAGACCGGCGCCAGGTTCAACCACATCCCGTATCCCGGCGGCGCCCCGGCCACCATGGCGCTGCTCGGCGGCCATATCGACGCGGTGACCGTGAGCACGGCCGAGGTCGCCACCTACGTGGCCGCGGGCAAGCTCAAGGTGCTGGCGGTGATGGCCGACAAGCGCGTCGCCGGCTACGAGAACGTACCGACCCTCAAGGAGCGCAATATCGACCTGTCGATGGGCATCTKGCGTGGCATCTCGGCACCCAAGGGCACGCCGCCGGAAGTCATCAATGTGCTCAAGGTCGCGGTGGCCAAGTCGGTGCAGGAGCCGATCATGCGCCAGACGCTGGAGAAGCTGCATTTCAGCACTGATACCTATGCCGACGACGTGACGCTGCAGGCCGTGATGGCCAGGGAATCGGCGCAATACAAACAACTCGMCAGCCGCATCGCGGTCAAGGAGTAGCGATGCCCGGCCTTCGCTTCGACCAGCCCTTCGTCGATGYCCATCACCACTTCTGGGACCTGGGCGCCAATCCCTACCCGTGGCTGCAGGGCGAGGAGGTGAAAGGGTTTCGCTACGGCGATTACTCCGCCCTGAAGCGGAACTACCTGCCGGAGGATTTCGCGCGCGACACGCAGGGCTGCGCGCCCGCCATGTCGGTGCACGTGGAAGCCGAGTGGGCGCGCGCGAATCCGGTGGACGAGACCGCCTGGCTCACCACGCTGGCGCAGGAGGTGGGACGGCCAACGGCGCTGGTCGCGCACGCGCAGCTCGACCGCGCCGACGTGGAGGCCATCCTCGCCGCGCAGGCCGCCTTTCCCATGGTGCGCGGCATCCGCCAGAAGCCCGTGACCAGCACCACGCACGCAGGCGCCGCGCGCGGGATGGCGGGATCGATGGACGACKAGCGCTGGCGCCAGGGCTACGCATTGCTGGCTCGCCACGGCATGTCCTACGACCTGCAGGCGCCCTGGTGGAACCTCGACCAGGCCGCCGCGCTGGCGCGCGATTTCCCCGCGACGCAGATCATCCTCAACCATACGGGCCTGCCTTCGGACCGCAGTGAAGCCGGACTGGCGGGCTGGCGCGCGGCGCTGGCCGCGCTCGCCGCGCAGCCCAACGTGGCGGTAAAGATCTCGGGGCTGGGCCTGCTCGGGCGGCCGTGGACGGMGGCGGACAACGTGCCGGTGATCCGCGATGCCATCGCGATCTTCGGCACCGCGCGCTGCATGTTCGCGAGCAACTATCCGGTGGACAGCCTGGTGGCCCGCTACGACACCATTCTCGCCGGCTTCCTCGAAGCGATCGAGATCTACCCGCGGCACGAGCAGCGCGGGCTGCTGCACGACAACGCGGTACGCATCTACCGGCTCTGAGCAGCCATGGGCGGCGCCGCGCAGGTGCCGCCACGCATGCCCGGCCACAACTGGAAAACGAAATGAAGAACAGCCTGATTGCCGGCGCGGCGACGTCGCGCACCCTGACCGTAGACCGCCCCCGCACCATCGACTTCCTTGGCGAGGCGCTGCGCATCTACGCCACGCCCGAGCTGGTCCGCGACATCGAGCAGACCTGCCTGGACTTCCTGGCGGACTATGCGCAAGCCGGCGAGAGCTCGGTCGGCACCGAGGTCTCGGTCCGGCACAGCGGCGCCACCCTGCTCGGCGGCGAGGTGACGATCCGGGCCGAAGTGAGCGCGGTGGATGGCCGCAGCGTTACCTTCCGCGTTTCGGCCAGGGACGGTATCGAGGAGATCTGCACCGGCACCCACAGCCGCTTCGTGGTGAACGTGGACAAGCTGCGCGCGCGGGTGGAGGCCAAGGCGGCGCACGGCAGGGAGCAGGCGGGCGCGGCGCGGTAGCCGCGGGAAAAAGCCGCGGGAGTTCAGGCGTGCGGCGCTTCGGCGCCGGCGGCCACTTCGGCGCGCAGCCAGTCCAGGAAGGTGACGATGCGCGGATCGTTCAGGCGATCCTCGGGGAACACCACGAAGTAGGAGAACTCCACCGGCAGCCTGATCTGTTCGAACAGGCGCACCAGGCGGCCCTGGCGCAGGTCTTCCTCGACCCAGTTCTTCTTGACCAGCGCCACGCCGAGGCCGCTGATGGCGGCGTTGATGACCAGGTGGMTCGGCCAGAACGAGGGGCCGCGCGTGGCATCGACATCGGTCACGCCGGCGTGGCTGAGCCACATGGCCCAGTCGGGGTTGCTGACGTCGGTGTAGGTGCTGTCGTCGTGCAGCAGCGTATGCAGGCGCAGGTCGGCGGGCTCCCTGAGCGGCCGGCTGCCGGCCAGCAGCCCGGGGCTGCAGACCGGGATCACCTCGACCGACAGGCACAGCTCCGAATGCAGGCCCGGGTAGACGCCGCGCCCGTAGCGGATGGCCAGGTCGAAATCGTCGCGGTCGAAGTTGATGGCGTGGTTCGAGGTCGAGACCTTGAGGTCGATCTCGGGGTGCTCCTTCATGAAGCGGTCCATGCGCGGGATCAGCCATTTGACGGCGAACGTCGGCGGCATGTTGACCTTCAGCGCCGGCAGGTCCTTGCTATGCAGGCGCAGGGTGGCGTCGGCAAGCTGCTTGAAGGCCTGCTGCACGCTMGGCAGGTAGGCCATGCCCGCGGGCGTGAGCACCAGCGACTTGGCCTCGCGCAGGAACAGCTGCACGCCGAGGCTTTCTTCCAGCGTCTTGATCTGGTGGCTGACCGCGGACGGCGTKACGAACAGCTCGTCGGCGGCGCGGGTGAAGCTCAGATGCCTGGCCGCAACCTCGAAAGCTCGCAGAGGATTCAGAGGAGGCATTTGTMGCGACATGCGGGTATTTMCAACGAATACGAAAGGCAGCGGATCGGAATGAGCGGCGCCGGCATGAGCGAACAGGGATGCGCGAACAGCGATKCGCGGATCAGGACGCTGGCGTGCCGCGGACACCGGCCGGCAGTGCCGGCCATGGGCAGGCAAAGCCAAGTTCGGCAGACTAGCAGTTAGCGCTCGCCGATGGAATAGGGAAGAGTCCGGACAGGCGCGATGCGTGACCGGACCTGGGCGGCAGGCAGGAGGCGCCCGGCCCGGTGCGGGCGTTCAGCCCGGCTGCCGGCAGAAGCGCAGGATGGCCTCGGCGACGGCCGCGGGCGCTTCGCGCTGCGGGAAATGGCCGACGCCGTCCAGCACCTGCCGTACGTAGCGCCCGGAGAAGAACGCCTCTTTGCCTTCGGAGCTGGCGGGCTGGTTGCAGGTATCGCGGCCCCCATGCAGGACCAGCGTGGGCACCGCCAGCACCGGCGCGGGTTGCAAGGCCTGCTCGTCCCCTGCATAGGCCGGATCGCCGGCGGCAAAGCCCCAGCGGTGGCGGTAGGAATGCAGCACGACTGCCGCCCAGTCGGGATTGTCGAAGGCCGCCGCGGCCTCTTCGAAATCGGCCTCCTGGTACCAGCCCGGTGGCGACCATGTGTCCCACATCAGGCGCGCGAAGGCGCGCCGGTCCTCCTCGACGCTGCGCTGCCCGCGCGGCGTGGCCATGTACCAGTGGTACCAGTAATTGCGCGCCTGCTGCAGCGAAATGGCTTGCTGCGGATCGTTGGTGCCATAGCCGACCGACAGCATCGCCAGGTGCGAACCCGCCCGCTGCCGCAGGCCGAAGGCATTGGCGACCGCGCGCGCTCCCCAGTCGTGCCCGACCAGCACCGGGTCCCGCAGCGACAGCGTGTCGATGAATTCGAGCAGGTCGCGCCCGAGCGCCGCCAGCTGGCCGCTGCGCATGGTGGCCGCGTCGCGGAAGCGGGTCGGGCCGAAGCCGCGCAGCGCCGGGCACAGCACGCGGAAATCCGCGTGGGCGAGTTCGGCCGCGACGCCGCGCCAGCTCTCCGGGCTGTCCGGCCAGCCATGAACGAGCACTGCCGTGCGCTTGCCGCGCGGGTTCCATTCGAGGTAGCCGGTTTCCAGCATGCTGGTGGCGGCAAATTGATAGGCGGTCATCGCGCGACGCTCCTTTTCGGGGCAGTGGACATGGCTTGACGATAGCATCGGCGTACTTCGTGATTCGTGATGTATTGGATATGATTATGAATATTTAAAGATGAATTGGTGGTGTGACCCATGGACTCCATGCCGGCTTCGGCGGCGGCCRGCCTCGACATTGGCCTGTTGCGGACCTACCTCGCCGTGGTGGATTGCGGCGGCTTCGCGCTGGCGGCCGAGTCGCTGAGCCTGACGCCTTCGGCCGTCAGCGGCCATGTCAAGCGGCTCGAGCAGGCCGCCGGCGCCGTGCTGCTGGAGAGGACGACGCGCAGCTTCACGCTGACCCAGGCCGGAGAGCTGTTGTACGCCTACGCGCGCAATATCGTCGCGCTGGAGCAGGAGGTGCGCGCGCGGCTGCACGGCGCGCCGGCGCGCGGGCGCCTGCGCATCGGCAGCTCGGAGGACTTCGCMGGCACCTGGCTGCCGCGCATGCTGCAGGTATTCCGGCGCGGGCATCCCGGTGTCTCGGTGGAGCTGAAGGTCGGTGTCACGGCCGACCTGCTGCGCCAGCAGGAGCGGGGGCGGCTCGATATCGTGTTCGGCAAGCAATGCTMGCGCACGACGGGCGGCGAGCTGCTGTGGGAGGAAGAACTGGTGTGGGTCTATGCCGCCGCGGAGCCCTTCGACCCGGAATCCGAAGTGCCGCTGGCGGCCTTCCCCGAGCCGTGMGTCTATCGGGAGTCGGCGGTGGCGGCGCTGACGCGGGTGGGGCGGCCCTGGCACGTGGCCTTCGAGAGCAGCAGCATGGCGGGGTGCCTGTCGGCGGCGCGCGCGGGCTTCGCGGTGACGCCGGTGGCGCGCAGCCAGGTCCGGGAGGGCCTGCGCGTGCTCGATTCGCGCGACCGCATGCCRGCGCTGCCCAAGGCGCGCTTCTACGCCTTCGTGCGCGAAGGAGCGCCCGCCGCCCGCACGCTGACGGACGCCGTGCGCGATGCCGGCCGCCAGCACCGCTTCGGCGAGACCAGGGGGTGATAGCGGTGACGCGGGTCCCGGCCGGTCGTCGCGCGACCGGCGCGCGGCCTGTTCGGTGTGACTTTTTCGGCATGCCGAGGCCGGGCGGTGCCGCGTAAGCAGGGCAGGCGCCGCCTGCGCCGGCAGGGCGGGTGTGCCGATGCGTGTCACATCGCTTACCATAGCGGTTTGGCCAGCGTTATCCGCATCCACCTTACGTGGCGCCGACGCCCCGCCGGCTTGCGCTCCCGCAATGCAGGGCGGGTGGCGTCGCGCTGGTATTCGGGCCTTGCGGCAGCGATGGGGTAGCTTGCGCTGCCCACTGTATCTATTCCAGATGAACGACAATCCAAAGATTTCCCGTGGCGAGCCTCCCGCGCCAAGTACCTGGGACGGCCGCCTTGCGCGCGCGCTCGTGCGCCMGCTGAAGGACTCCTGGATCACACCGAACCACCTCACCACCGTGCGCCTGCTGATCGGCCTGGCGGGTGTCGCCTGCCTGATGCAGGGCGGCTATGCCTGGACCAACTACGGCGCCTTCCTGATCGTGCTGTCCAATTTCGTCGATCACACGGACGGAGAGTTGGCGCGAATTAGCGGGAAATCCAGCAAGATCGGCCATTTTTACGACCTCGCCAGCGATGCGGTCATCACCGTGCTGCTGTTCGTCGGGATGGGCGTGGCGATCACCGGGCTGGCGCCGGCGGGCGCGTTCTCGCCGGTGCTGCAGGGTACGCTGGCGGGCCTGGCGGTCGCGCTGATCTTCTTCTTGCGCATGCGCATCGAGTCCGCGGTCGGCAAGAGCGGCACCAAGCAGGCGTCCGTGGCCGGCTTCGAGACCGAAGACGTGCTGTACCTGCTGCCGCTGGTGACCCTGACCGGTGGCATCGCACCGTTCCTGACCGTCGCGTCGATCGGCGCCCCGCTGTTCGCGGTGCTGGTGCTGATCGACTACTGGCGGGTGATGCGCAAGGTGCGCATGGCCGCGACTCATATCCGAGGAACGCGATGAGCGAGCAAGCCAACGACATCACCCTGGACGCGCCGCGAGCCGTGGCGTCGCCGGCGCCGCGCAAGGGCACGCCCGCGCGGCCCGATCCGGATGCCAGCGTGGCAGGGCAGACCGCCCGCCTGGACAACGCCGGCCTGCGCGCCGATTTCGAGCGCCAGGGCGCCTTCCTGAACCTGCAGGAATTCCTCGCGCCGGAAGTMACCGAGCAACTGGTGGCCAGCGCCCGCGCGCTGATGCCCGAGATCAACCGCAATTACCTGCCGGGCCACAAGCAGGGCGGCAGCGTCAGCCGCCACACCATCGACGAGAAGGCCCCGTTCATCGCCGAGCTGTACCGTTCGAAGGCGCTGATCTCCTGGCTCGAGCAGATGTGCGGCGACAAACTGCTGCCCTCGCCGGATTCCGACCCGCATGCGTATGCGCTGTACTACTACACGCGCCCGGGCGACCACATCGGCTGGCACTACGACACCTCCTACTACGACGGCCGCCGCTACACGCTGCTGCTGGGCGTGATCGACGAGTCCTCCTGCCGGCTGGACTACGAACTGCATACGCGCAACCCCGACGTGCCCGATGAGCCGGGCACCGTGCAGATCGCCCCGGGGGGGCTGGTGTTCTTCGATGGCGACAAGCTGCGCCACCGCATCACGCCGGCGGGCCCCGACGAGATCCGCGTCTCGCTGACCTTCGAGTACGTCACCGATCCGGGCAYGCGCCCGTGGCTGCGCTTTATCTCCAACATGAAGGACGCGGTGGCCTATTTCGGTTTCCGCCAGGTGTTCAGGAACCTGATGTCCGGCAAGAAGAAGCCACGCGCATGACCCGTGCTGCAATGATCCTGCTGTCGGTCGGCGTGGCGCTGTTTGTCGCGCTGCTGGCCTGGCAGGGCTTCGGTTCCGTCGTGTCGACGCTGATGTCGGCGGGCTGGGGCCTGGCGCTGGTCGCCGCCTTCCATCTGCTGCCGCTGGCGCTGGACGCCGCCGCCATCCGCGTGCTGTTCGAGCGTGACGACCATTGCAGCCTGCGCGACACGCTGCTGGCGCGCTGGGCGGGCGAGTCGGTCAACAGCCTGCTGCCGGCCGGGCAGATCGGTGGCCCCGTGCTGATGGTGCGCTACCTGGCGCAGCGCGGCACGCGCATGCGCGATGCCGCCGCCGCCATTACGGTCAGCACCACCATGCAGGCGCTCGCGCAGATGGTGTTCGCCTTCGCCGGGCTGGCGCTGTTCGGCCTGTACGGCGGGCAGGATGCGCTGTCCGACCTGCGCACGCCCACCCTGATCGTCACCGCCGTGCTCGGACTGTGCATCGTCGGCTTCTATTTCGTGCAGAAGCGCGGCCTGTTCGGCMGCGTGCTGCGCGTGCTGTCCCGGCTGTTCGGCAAGCGCGACTRGAGCGGCCTGACCACGCGCGCCGACGCGGTGGACATGGCCGTGCAAGACATGTACCGCGACCGCGCCAGGGTGGCCAAGAGCTTCGTGCTGAGCCTGGCCGGCTGGGTGGTCGGCACCGGCGAAGTCTGGCTGGCCCTGCATTTCCTCGGCCACCCGGTGAGCTGGGTGGAGGCGCTGCTGCTGGAKAGCGTGGGGCAGGCCATCCGCGGCGCCGCGTTCGCCATCCCTGGTTCGCTGGGCGCGCAGGAAGGCGGCTACCTGCTGCTGGCGCCCATCGTGGGCCTGCCGCCGGATGCGGCGCTGGCCCTTTCGCTGGCCAAGCGCGCCCGCGAGATCGGCCTCGGTGCGCCGGGGCTGCTGTATTTGCATTTGAGTGAAAGAAGTTTCCAGCGACGGCGTGCCGCGGCCAGCACCACCAGTGCGGCCAGTGGGCAGGCCACTACCGATTGACCGAAGCTATTTGCATGGGTGCGGAGAAAGAATGCGAGCAATCATTCTTGCCGCAGGCCTAGGCCTGCGACTGCAGCAACAGCAAGGGGAGCAGTTCCCCAAGTGCCTGTTGCGTTTTGAGGGGATCACCCTGCTGGAGCGGCATCTGCGCATGCTGGATGCGGCGGGTGTCGACGAGATCGTGCTGGCGCTCGGCTTCCAGCCCGGACAGGTGGAAACCGAGCTCAAGCGCCTGGGCCGCCAGCCGTATCCGGAGATCGTGCTGAACCCGCGCTACGACCTGGGCAGCGTGCTGACCGTGCACACCGTGGCCGACGCGCTCACGCGCGGCGGCGATGTGCTGCTGATGGATGCCGACGTGCTGTACGACGAGCGCATCCTGAGCGCCCTGGTGGCCGGCACCACGACCAACCGCCTGCTGATCGACCGCGATTTCGAAGCCGGCGACGAGCCCGTCAAGCTGTGCCTGAAGGATGGCGTGCCGGTCGAGCTGCGCAAGCAGCTGGCCGCGGGCCTGGAGTACGACACCATCGGCGAATCCGTCGGTTTCTTCCGCTTCCAGGAACAGACCGCGCGCCGCCTGGCCGAGATCGTCAAGGGCTATGTGGACGGCGGCCGCGCCAACATGCCGCACGAAGAAGCGGTGCGTGACCTGCTGCTCGAAGGCGGCCATGTCTTCGACACCGCCGACGTGAGCGGCGCACCCTGGATCGAGATCGATTTTCCGAACGACGTCGCGCGCGCGCGCGACGAAGTCTTGCCTGAACTGCAGCGCCCCGTGGGAGTAGCACAATGAACGCGATTGACCCGATTTTCCCGCGCGCCACGCGCAGCGCCCGCCTGCGCCAGATGCTGGTCGGCAAGGAACTCGAATTCATCATGGAAGCCCACAACGGCCTGTCCGCGCGCATCGTGCGCGAGGCCGGCTTCAAGGGCATCTGGGCCTCGGGCCTGGCGATCTCCGCGCAGTTCGGCGTGCGCGACAACAACGAGGCGAGCTGGACCCAGGTGGTCGACAACMTCGAGTTCATGGCCGACGCCAGCGACCTGCCGATCCTGCTCGACGGCGACACCGGCTACGGCAACTTCAACAACATGCGCCGCCTGGTGCGCAAGCTCGAGCAGCGCGGCATCGCCGGCGTGTGCATCGAGGACAAGCAGTTCCCCAAGACCAACAGCTTCATCGACGGCGAGCGCCAGCCGCTGGCCGAGATCGATGAATTCTGCGGCAAGATCAAGGCCGGCAAGGACTCGCAGGCCGACGACGATTTCTCCATCGTGGCGCGCGTCGAAGCGCTGATCGCGGGCTGGGGCATGGACGAGGCGCTGCGCCGCGCCGAGGCCTACCGCCAGGCCGGCGCCGACGCCATCCTGATCCACAGCAAGCTGTCCAAGCCCGACGAGATCCTGACCTTCGCGCGCGAGTGGGCCGGCCGCGGCCCGCTGGTGATCGTGCCGACCAAGTACTACAGCACGCCCACCGAAGCCTATCGCAAGGCCGGCATCAGCCTGGTGATCTGGGCCAACCACCTGATCCGCGTGGCCGCGTCGTCGATGCAGGCCGTGGCCCGCGAAATCCACKACAGCGAGACGCTGGTCAACGTGGAGGACCGCATCGCCACCGTCAACGAGATCTTCCGCCTGCAGGACGCCGACGAATACTCGGCCGCCGAGAAGATCTACCTGTCCGGCACGCAGGTGCCGGGCGCGGCGGTGGTGCTGGCCGCGGGCCGCGGCAAGGGCCTGGAAGCCCTGACCGAGGACAAGCCCAAGGTMATGCTGCCGGTGGCCGGCAAGCCGCTGCTGCGCTGGCTGGTGGATGCGTTCAAGAAACAGTCGATCAACGACATCACCGTGGTGGGCRGCTACCAGGCCGGCGCCATCGATACCGCCGGCATCAAGCTGGTGGTCAACGAGCGCCACGCCCATACCGGCGAGCTGGCCTCGCTGGCGTGCGCGGTCGACGGCCTGCAGACCGACACCGTGATCGCCTACGGCGACCTGCTGTTCCGCAGCTATATCCTGCGCGACCTGCTGGAAAGCGAGGCGCCGTTCAGCGTGGTGGTGGACTCGTCGCAGAATGCGCCGTCCAACCAGAGCGTGCACGACTTCGCCTGGTGCTCGGCCGCGGACGACCGCGACCTGTTCGGCCAGAAGGTCCTGCTGCGCCATGTCTCGAGCAAGGCGGAACAAGCCGGCGCGGCCCCCGCCCAGCCGGCCAATGGCCGCTGGATCGGCCTGCTCAACGTGCGCGGCGAAGGGCGCGTGCGCCTGCAGAAGCTGATCGGCGAGCTGCGCGCGCGCGATGACTTCGACACGCTGGACCTGCCGGCGCTGCTCAACGCGCTGGTCGAGGCCGGCGAGRAAATCGAGGTCAAGTACGTGCACGGCCACTGGCGTGGCGTGAACGACCTGGACGAYTTCCGCCGCGMGGGCGATTTCGCCCAYACGCAGACGCAGTTCGCGGCCGACACCACGGACGGCGAGGAAGCCCGATGATCGAAGCGGYMCAGTTCGTSGAGGCCGCGCGCGMGCGCGGCTTCGASTGGTATGCCGGGGTGCCSTGCTCGTACCTGACGCCGTTCATCAACTACGTGSTGCAGGATCCCACGCTGCACTACGTTTCGGCGGCCAACGAGGGCGACGCGGTGGCCCTGATCGCAGGGGTGACGCTGGGCGCGCGCGAAGGCCGCCGCGGCATCACCATGATGCAGAACTCGGGCCTGGGCAACGCGGTCAGCCCGCTGACCTCGCTGACCTGGACCTTCCGCCTGCCGCAACTGCTGATCGTCACCTGGCGCGGCCAGCCGGGCGTTGCCGACGAGCCGCAGCACGCACTGATGGGCCCGGTCACGCCGAACATGCTCGACACCATGGAGATCCCGTGGGAGACCTTCCCGACCGACCCGGCCGAGGTAGGCCCGGCGCTGGACCGCGCGGTGGCCCATATGGACGCCACGGGCCGGCCCTACGCGCTGGTGATGCAAAAGGGCAGCGTGGCGCMGTACGCGCTAAAGGAACAGGCGCGCCCCGCGCCGCGCCCGAAGGCCGTGCCGCGCACCGTGCCTGGCGGCGCGGGCGCACTGCCCACGCGCCGCGAAGCGCTGCAGCGCGTGATCGCGCATTCGCCGCTGGACAACACCGTGGTGCTGGCCTCCACCGGTTTCTGCGGGCGCGAGCTGTACGCGCTCGATGACCGCGCCAACCAGCTCTACATGGTGGGCTCGATGGGTTGCCTGACGCCGTTCGCGCTCGGCCTGGCGCTGGCGCGCCCGGACCTGCACGTGATCGCGGTGGACGGCGACGGCGCGGCGCTGATGCGCATGGGCGTGTTCGCCACGCTCGGCGCCTATGGCCCGTCCAACCTGACCCACGTGCTGCTGGACAACGGCGCCCACGATTCCACGGGCGGGCAGGCCACGGTATCGCACAATGTCTCGTTTGCCGGTGTGGCGGCCGCATGCGGCTATGCCTCGGCGGTGGAAGGCGACAACCTCGCCCTGCTGGACGAAACGCTGGCGCAGCCGGCCCGCGCCGCGGGCCCGCGCCTGGTGGCGCTGTCGATCAGCGCCGGCACGCCGGACGGCCTGCCGCGTCCCACCGTGACGCCGGTCGAGGTCAGGACCCGCCTGGCCCGCCAGATCAGCGCGGATCTCGGCGCAACCCAAGGAGCCAACTGATGCTGCTACTCAATCCGGGTCCCGTCACGCTGTCGGAGCGCGTGCGCCGCAGCCTGCTGCAGCCCGACCTGTGCCACCGCGAGAGCGAGTTCTTCGACCTGCAGGACGAAGCGCGCGCGCGGCTGCTGGATATCTACCAGCTCGATCCCGCCGAATGGGCCGCGGTGCTGATGACCGGCTCCGGCACCGCCGCGATGGAAAGCATGACCGCCGCGCTGGTGCCCGAGAACGGCAARCTGCTGGTGGTGCAGAACGGYGTSTAYGGCGAGCGCATCGCGCAGATCGCCGGCCAGTACCGCATCGCCCACGAGGTGGTGGCGCACGACTGGAAGGAGGCGCCCGACCTCGCCCGTATCGCTGCCGCGCTCGAGGCCGACCGCGCCATCACGCACGTGGCCGTGATCCACCACGAGACCACCACCGGGCGCCTGAACGACCTGCCGGCGCTGGACGCGCTGTGCCGCGCGCGTGGCGTGCGCCTGCTGGTGGACGGCGTGAGCAGCTTCGGCGCGGAGGCCATCGATTTCAATGGCCATATCGACGCCGTGGCCGCCACCGCCAACAAATGCCTGCACGGGGTGCCCGGTGCGTCCTTCGTCATTGTGCGGCGCAGCGCGCTGGCGCAGGCCGCGAGCCGCACCTATTACCTGGACCTGGGCCGCCTGGCACGCCTGCAGGACCAGCGCAATACGCCGTTCACGCCCTCCGTGCACGCCTACTACGCGCTGGTGGAAGCACTGCGCGAGCTGGCCGACGAAGGCGGCTGGCAGGCCCGCCACGCGCGCTACGCCAGCCTGGCCGAGCGCGCGCGCGTGGGGCTGGAGGCGCTGGGCATGCCGGCACTGTGGCCGGCCGGACAATCCTCGGTGGTGCTGCGCGCCTACCATCTGCCGGCGGGCCTGTCGTATGCGCAGCTGCACGATGGCCTGAAGGCGCGTGGCTTCGTCATCTACGCCGGGCAGGGCGGCCTGTCGGCCGAGCTGTTCCGCATCTCGACGATGGGCAATATCCAGCCGGACGATATCGACCGCCTGCTGCAGGGCTTCAGGGAACTGACGCAGTAAAAATGACAAGCGCCGCGGGAGCGGCGCGAATAGCAACACCCAAGGCGGCAGCGCGGGATTCCCGCGCTGCCGCCTTTTGGTTTTTGCGGGCGAAGCACTAGCATTAGGCAATGGAAGCGGCATGCCGGGGTTCCGGCCGMGCCGCAATCCGCTCATGGACGTACATCGGAGGTAGATCGCGATGCGTCGTAGCCTTTGTCACCGGGGCGGGCTTGCCGTGGCCGCCAGGATCAACGTGGCCGCGCTTGCCGCCCTCGGCGCCTGCGCCGCGCTGGCAATTGGCGCGGCCTTGGCGCCCGCCGCCCGCGCCGCCGACGCTCCGGCACCCGCCGTGGACCGCTCCGCACCGGACCGCATGGTGCGCGCCGCCGTGGAAGGCGTGCTCACCACCATCCAGGCCAGTCCCGATACCCGCGGCGGCGACCTGGAGAAGATCACGGCCGTGGTGCGCCGCCAGTTTCTCCCCTATACCGATTTCCAGCGCACCACGCGGCTGGCCGTCGGCAATGCATGGCGCACTGCAACACCCGAACAGCAGAAGCAGCTCTACGAACAATTCCAGACCTTGCTGGTGCGCAGCTACGCCCTGTCGTTGTCGCAGGTGCGCGACCAGGCGCTGAAGTTCCGCTACAAGCCGCCGCGCGCCGCCGGCACCGATACGGTGGTCGAGACCAGCGTCATCAACAACGGCGACGAGGTGCAGATCGACTACCGGCTGCAGCGCGGCGCGACCGGCTGGTCGATCTACGACATCAATATGAGCGGCGCGTGGCTGATCGAGGTCTACCGCCGGCAGTTCGCCGACATCGTGGCCAAGAGCGGCATCGACGGGCTGATCAAGTACCTGGTCAGCCATAACGCGGCCTGAGCCGGGCGCCGGTCCCCGGCCGCGGGGCGACGGCCGCGCGAACGCAGGCCATGCGCGTCGTCGCGCCCGGGCTAGGCAGCCGTTTCCAGCATGGCGTCGCGTGCCAGCGCGTCCATCAGCTGGTCCGCCGACATCGGCCGGCCCAGCAGGAAGCCCTGCAGCGAGTCGCAGCCCAGCCGGGTGAGGAACTCCTGCTGCGTGGCCGTCTCCACGCCTTCGGCGACGATGTTCAGGTTGAGCGTGCGCCCCAGTGCCACGATGGCCGAGACGATGGCGGCATCCTCGGTATCGCGCGCCAGCTCGCGGACGAAGGCGCGGTCGATCTTCAGCTCGCTGGCCGGCAGCCGCTTGAGGTAGAGCAGGCTCGAATAGCCGGTGCCGAAATCGTCGATCGAGATGCGCACGCCCATGTCGTGCAGCTGCTGCAGGATCTTCAGGCTGGCATCGGCGTCGCGCATGGCGGTGGATTCGGTGACTTCCAGCGTCAGGCAGTGCGGCTCGAGCGCATGGCGCGCCAGGGTCTCGCGCACGGTGCGGATCAGGCTGGCGTGGCGGAACTGCAGTGCCGACAGGTTGACCGCCACGCTCCACTCCGGGTGGCCGGCGTTGCGCCATTCCCGCATCTGGCGGCAGGCTTCGTCCAGCACCCATTCGCCGATCGGCACGATCAGGCCGGTCTTCTCCGCCAGCGGGATGAAGTGGTCCGKGCCGATCAGGCCGCGCGTGGGATGGGCCCAGCGCACCAGTGCTTCCACGCCCGTCACCGGACCGCTGGGCGCGGTCAGCTTGGGCTGGTATTGCAGCACCAGTTCGCGCCGCTCCAGTGCCTGGCGCAGGTCCTGCACCAGTTGCAGCTGCTCGTGCACGTTGGCGTTCATCGATGCCTCGAAGAAGCAGATGGCGTTGCGGCCCAGCGCCTTGGCGTGATACATGGCCGCATCGGCATTGGTCATCAGGTCATGCTGCAGGTCGCCGTCGCCGGGGTACATGGCGATGCCGATGCTGGTGGACACGCGCAGCTCGCGTCCCGCCGCCTGGAACGGCTCGCGGATGGCGCTCAGCACCTTGTCGGCCAGCGTGGCGGCGTCCGCCGGTTCGCCCACGGCGGCCAGCAGCACGAATTMGTCGCCGCCGAGCCGGGCGATGGTGTCCTGCGCGCGTACCGTGGCGCTCAGGCGCCGCGCCACTTCAACCAGCAGCAGGTCGCCGACGGGATGGCCATAGGCATCGTTGACCGCCTTGAAGCCGTCCAGGTCCATGAACATCAGCGCGAAGCGGCCCTGCTCCCACCCGGCGGCCTGGATCGCCTGTTCGAGCCGGTCTTCCAGCAGCACGCGGTTGGGCAGCTTGGTCAGGTTGTCGTGCAGGGCCAGGTAGGTCAGCTCTTGGTTGGCCTCGGCCAGCGAGCGCGCCAGTATCGAGGTGCGCGCCTCCAGGCGTACGTCCAGCACCGAGATGATCAGCGCGATCGCCAGCACCGCCAGCGTGGCGACGATGATCACCACCGCCAGCCAGCCGGCATCCACGCCGTCGCTGGCCGCGCCGCAGATGCTGCCGGGCGGGAACCCGGCCGCCGCCATGCCGGTGTAGTGCATGCCGACGATGGCCAGGCCCATCACCACCGCAGCGCCCGCGCGCAGGGGTCGCACCCAGACGGACTGCCTGCGCAGCCGGAAGGCGATCCACAGCGCCGCGCCGGCGGCCAGCACCGCCACGGCCACCGACAGCAGGAACAGGGAGGGAACATAGCGGATGCCCGGCTGCATGCGCAGCGCGGCCATGCCGGTGTAATGCATGCCGGAAATGCCGGCGCCGATCAGCAGCGCGCCACCCGTCAGCCGCCGCCAGGGCAGCGTGTCGCGGCCCACCAGCCACAGTGCCAGCGCCGAGGATGCGATGGCGATCAGCAGCGAGCCCAGCGTGATCGCCGGGTCATAGCCAAGCGGGATGGGCAGGTGCAGCGCCAGCATGCCGACGAAGTGCATCGACCAGATGCCCGTGCCCATGGCGCAGGCGCCGCCCGCCAGCCACCAGCGCGCGGCGTTGCCCTGCGCGGAGGCGATGCGMCCGGCCATGTCCAGGGCCGTGTACGAAGCCAGGATCGCGACAAGCAGTGAGAACAGCACGAGCAGACTGTTGTAGCTACTGGCAAGCATGGGATGCCCTTCCAAGACGTTGACTGGTACTGCATACCTCGCGAATCACACGTCACTCGTGCCGGAGGATGCAAAAAAATAAAAAACGCGCCAGTCCGTTTCATATCGACAGGCTGGCGTCCAACTTTAGGCGGGCGGCTGCGGGCGGCCGGCGCTTGCCAGGCCCGGACTCGCCGRCATGCATGAACACGCGCGCCTTGCCTGGTCCCGCGGCCACGCCGGGTGAAATCCCATTCATAAATGCATTGAAGGCATTCAAAACAGTGGGTTTACACCCGCAGGCGCACGCCCGAATATGGATTCCTGAATCACCGCGGCGTGTCGCTTGCGCGCCGGGGTCCCGGCGCCGCCCGAGGCGCGCGGGCAACCGCCGCAAGCGCCCAGCCGTCAGGGCAGCCGGACCTTGCCGAGGTCGGCCTGCAGCGTATTCACGAAGTGCAGAAAGGAGACTTTGTMATCGAAGCGCAGATTGACCACGGCCTGCCGGTAGAACTCATGGATCCGGGGCTGCAATGCTTCCCAGAAGTGGCGCCCCTTGTCCGTMAGCACCACGCGGCGGGCACGCCGGTCCTCCTCGCTGGCAACACGCGACACATGCTCGTCGCGCTCGAGCCGCTTCAGCACGCCATCGAGATTCTGGCGGCTGACCACGAGATATTCCGCCAGCTCCGAGAACGACATCCCATCCTTTGCCTTGGGCCGGGATAGGGCGCCCATTACCGCCCACTGCACGCCGCTGATGCCGAGTTCCTTGGCGGTCTGCCGCTGCAGGACATTGCCGATCTGAAACAAGCGGAAGAAGAGCCGGTTGGTGACATCGAGCCCCGATTGAGGGGCTCCCGTTTGCGTGCTTCCAGATTCCATTTTGGTCTTTCTCTTCTGATTCGAACTGCGGCACGCATGCCGCTGGTGGCCGCTGGTGGCCCCTGTCATCCCCGCGCCGTGAGCCGCGGGCCGGCATGGCGAGCCTCGCGGCCGGCGTCCACATCGTACMCGCGCGCGGACCGGCGCGAGAGCGGATGGCAATGATACCGCCCCCTGGCCGGCTGCCCGTTGCCAGGCCCCGCCCCGGCTTGTCCCGTTTTACGCATATAGAACAATACATTGATATACATGTCAGTTCATCAAGCGAGCCATTCGGCAGTTTTTCCGGCAAATAATCCAGTTTGCTACGTATTTTCCCTAGGCCGCGAAACGAACATACATCAACATGTTTACACAATAGGCCGACTGAACTAGACTCAGTACAACCACTTCGTGGACTACCAAAACGAGGAGATCATGAATCCATACCCCCATTTGATGGCCCCGCTCGATGTCGGCGCCCTGACCCTTCGCAATCGCATCGTGATGGGCGCAATGCATACGCGCCTGGAGACGCTGKACAGGCCGCACGAGCGCCTGGCGGCCTTCTACGGCAGGCGCGCCGAAGGCGAAGCCGGCCTGATCCTGACGGGCGGCTACGCGCCGAGCATCGAAGGCATCTTCGAGCCGKGCGCGCCGCTGCTGTGCGAGCGCTCGCAGCTGGCCGAACACCATGCCATCACCGGCGCGGTCCACGCCGCGGGCGGGCGCATCGCCTTGCAGATCGTTCACGCGGGGCGCTATGCCAAGCACGAGCACTGCGTCGGGCCATCCGCCACGCGCGCCAGGATCAACCCGATCGCGCCGCGCRCGCTKTCCACGGAGGAAGTCTGGAAGACCGTCGAAGACTTCGCCTTTACTGCGCAGCTGGCGCGCGAAGGCGGCTACGACGGTGTCGAGATCATGGGCTCGGAGGGCTACCTGATCAATCAGTTCACGGCCCGCGTCACCAACCAGCGGACCGACGAATTCGGCCGGAGCTTCGAGGCACGGATCCGCTTTCCCCTGGAGGTCATCAAGGCCATCCGCAAGCGCGTCGGCGACACATTCCTGGTCATMTACCGCATTTCGGCGGTCGACCTGGTCGACGGCGGGATKACCGGCGAGGAGGTCGCGGAACTTGCGCGGCGCGCCGAAGCCGAGGGCGCCAACATCATCAACACCGGGGTCGGCTGGCATGAGTCCGCGGTGCCGACCATCGCCGCATCGGTGCCGCGCGCCGCCTGGGCCTACGCCATCGAGAACGTCAAGCGCGCGGTCCGCATTCCCGTGATTGCCTCCAACCGGATCAATACCCCGGAAGGCGCCGAGTCGCTGCTCTCCTCGGGCTGCGCGGATATGGTCTCGATGGCGCGGCCGCTGCTGGCGGACCCGGACTTCGCCAGGAAGACACGGCTTGGCAACGTGGCGGAGATCAATACCTGCATCGGCTGCAACCAGGCCTGCCTGGACCGCATCTTTACCGAGCGCACCGCCACGTGCCTGGTGAATCCGCGCGCCGGCAGGGAGATCGAATTCGTTGCCGCKGCATCGGTGKCCAGCAAGAAGATCGCGGTCGTCGGCGGCGGTCCCGCCGGCATGGCCTTTGCCATCAATGCGCGGGAGCGGGGGCACGAGATCACCTTGTTCGAAGCGGGCGCCGAGCTTGGCGGCCAGCTCAACATGGCGCGGGTCGTGCCGGGGAAGAACGAGTTCAATGAAATGCTCAGGTACTTCCGCACGCGTATCGCGAACCTCGGCGTG
Source organism: Cupriavidus sp. 05T41 (assembly GCF_056396525.1). Classification (NCBI taxonomy): domain Bacteria; kingdom Pseudomonadati; phylum Pseudomonadota; class Betaproteobacteria; order Burkholderiales; family Burkholderiaceae; genus Cupriavidus; species Cupriavidus sp. 05T41. The sequence continues at coordinate 18,047 of NZ_JBFTLQ010000063.1, read as the reverse complement.
GACGTTCGCCTGGGTTGCCGCGTGACGGCAGCGCAGCTCAGGGACGAAGGCTACGACCAGATCGTCGTCGCGACCGGCGTTMGCCCCCGCTCGCCGGGTTTCCCGGGCGTGGACCACCCGAAGGTCGTGTCCTACATCGATGTGCTGGCCGGTGGCGCAAAAGTGGGCGACAGGGTCGCCATCATCGGCGCGGGAGGGATCGGCTTCGACGTGGCGGAATTCCTGCTGGGCGACGCCGAGGAGGCGCTTGCCCCCGCGCATTTCCTCCGGGCATGGGGCGTCGATACGTCGTTGTCCACTTCCGGGGGCTTGCAGGCATCGGCAGAGGCAGGCGGCAAGCCCCGGCGGCAGGTCTTCATGTTCCAGAGAAAGCAGGAAAGCCTGGGCAAGCGCCTGGGCAAGTCCACCGGATGGATCCTGAAGTCGAGGCTCAAGCGCGCGAACGTGGTCATGACGGGCGGCGCGGTCTATCGCTGCGTTGACGACGACGGCCTGCACTACTCGGTAGACGGCAAGGATCATGTGCTCGACGTCGACCACGTCGTGCTCTGCGCAGGGCAGGAATCGGAGCGCAGCCTGTACGAGGAGCTCCGCGCCAGCGGCGCGGCGGTGGATGTCATCGGCGGCGCCGATGTCGCCAGCGAGCTGGACGCCCTGAGGGCGATCGACCAGGCGACACGGCTTGCCATGACCGTGTAGCGGTTCCCGCAGCGCAATCAATTCAGAACGCCATTACGCCAATAAGAGCAGGGATTTCCTGGAGACGCCCCATGGTGACCAAGTTCAACAACGAGCTAGACCAGCGCGAAGCCAACTTTCAGCCGCTGACGCCGATTCATTTCCTCAGCCGCGCGGCCGATGTGTATCCGCAGCGCACCGCAGTCATCTACGGCGACCGCTCGTACTCCTGGGCGGAGTATGCGAGCCGCTGCCGCAAGCTCGCCGGCGCACTGATTGCCCACGGTATCGAGAGAGGCGACACCGTGGCCATCATGGCGCCGAACACGCCGGCAATGCTCGAAGCGCAATTCGGCGTGCCGATGGCGGGCGCGGTCCTGAACTGCATCAATACGCGCCTGGATGCGGCAGCCATGGCGTTTATCCTGCAGCATTCCGAGACCCGCCTGCTTCTGGTCGACCAGCAGTTTTCCACGGTCGCCCGCGATGCGATCGAACGGCTCGGGTTGCCCATTGCGGTAGTGGACATCGCAGACCCGGCGGCAGAGGGCGGCGCGCGCATCGGCAGCATCGAGTATGAAGCGTTCCTGGACAGCTCGCCCTCCCGGCCGGAGCTCCGCTTCCCGGAGAACGAATGGGATGCGATCGCGCTCAACTACACCTCGGGGACGACCGGCAACCCGAAGGGCGTGGTCTACCACCACCGCGGCGCTTACCTGAACGCGCTGGCGCAGCTTGTCAACGCGGAGCTGACCGGCCCGGTCCCGGTGTATCTCTGGACCTTGCCATTGTTCCACTGCAACGGCTGGTGCTATGCATGGGCCATGGCCGCGATCGGCGGCACGCAGGTGTGCACGCGAAAGGTGAGCGCCGCCGTCATCTACGACGCCATCGAACGATTCGGCGTGACGCATTTTTGTTGCGCGCCGACGGTGCTGGCCTTCCTGATCGAGGGGGCGCCGGATGGCTGGCAGCCGCCGGAGAACCCGATACGGGTGCTGTCGGGCGGCGCCTCGCCACCGCCCCAGGTATTCCGCAGGCTCATGGAACTCGGATTCTCGGTCCTGCACGTATACGGGATGACCGAGATGCATGGGGTTGCCACCCTGTGCCAGAGCCAGGAAGCATGGAAAGCCCTCCCGGGCGAGGTGCATCTCAAGCACCTGACCCGGCAGGGCGTGCGCACCGTGGTGCTCAACGAGATGCGCGTTGTCGATCCGGCGACGCAGTCGCCGGTTCCCAATGACGGCGCGTCGATCGGRGAAATCCTCTTGCGCGGAAACCTCGCCATGAAGGGCTATTTCAAGAATCCCGCGGCCACGGAAGAAGCGTTCGCGGGCGGCTGGTATCACACCGGCGATCTCGCCATCGTGCACGCCGATGGCTACATCGAGATCAAGGACCGGTCGAAGGACATCATCATTTCCGGCGGCGAGAACATCTCCTCCGTCGAGGTCGAGGATGTCCTGTACGAGCACCCGGCAGTGGCCAATGTCGCGGTGGTCGCGGTGCCCGACCAGCGCTGGGGGGAGGTGCCGTGCGCCATCGTCGAGCTCAAGGCGGATGCCGTCGGGCGCATCGATGCCGATGAAATCATTCAATTCTGTCGCGCGCGCCTGCCGGGCTTCAAGACGCCGCGCCATGTCATTTTCGATGAACTTGCCCGCACCGCGACGGGAAAACTACAGAAATTCAAGTTGCGGGCTTCAGCGGCAGAACACCTGGCGGCGACCGGCGTMATCACGGTGAATCAACAATGTGCGGAGTAGCGTCATGCGGGAACTGAAAGGAAAGATCGTCGTGATCACAGGCGCCGGCGGCGGCATCGGCGCGGCCATCAGCCGGCGCTTTGTCGAAGAGCAGGCGCAKGTCATCGCCGTCGACAAGAACCAGGCGTCGCTGCAGCGTCTTGCCKACAGCCTGGCGGGCCTGGGGCCGCGGCCGCTGCAGGTCGCGCTCGATATCACGGATCATGCCGGCGTCACGCGCGAGATGGCCGCCGTGGGCGAGAGATTCGGCCGTATCGATGCACTGGTGAACAACGCGGGGTGGGACGTACCGGTCCAGTTCCTGGAAAGCACGCCCGCGTTCTGGAACCAGGTGATCGCGATCAACCTGATCGGGCCATTGAATCTCCATCATGCCGTGCTGCCCCATATGGTGGCCGCGGGCGGCGGCATGGTGGTGAACATCGCGTCGGACGCCGGGCGCGTGGGGTCCTCCGGGGAGGCCGTCTATTCCGCGTGCAAGGGTGGCGTGATCGCCTTCTCGAAGACGATTGCGCGCGAATGCGCCAGCCAGAACATCCGCGTGAACACCGTCTGCCCCGGACCGACGGACACCGCGCTGCTGCAGTCGTTCGGCGGCGACGGCGAGTACGGGAAAAAACTGTACGAAGGCCTGAAGCGCGCCATTCCGCTGAAGCGGCTCGGCAAGCCGGACGATATCGCCGGGATCGTGGCCTTCCTTGCCAGCCAGGAAGCGGATTTCATTACCGGACAGACCATCAGTGTGTCCGGTGGACTCACCATGCACGGATAAGAGGGAAGACAATGAGCAACTACACAGATATCCGCCTGGAGAAGACGGACGGCGTGGCACGCATCACCATCGACCGGCCGGAGCGCTACAACGCGTTCCGGGGCAAGACTTGCGATKAACTGATCGATGCGCTGCACGACGCGGGATGGGATCCGTCCATCGGCGTGGTCGTGCTGACCGGCGCCGGCGACAAGGCGTTCTGCACGGGCGGGGACCAGTCCGCGCACAGCGGCAAGTACGACGGAAGGGGCATCGTGGGCCTGCCCGTCGAGGAACTGCAGAGCCTCATCCGCGAGGTGCCCAAGCCGGTGATCGCCAGGGTGAATGGCTATGCCATCGGCGGGGGCAACGTGCTTGTCACCTGCTGCGACCTTGCCATMGCCTCCGAATCCGCCATCTTCGGCCAGGTCGGCCCCAAGGTGGGCTCGGTGGACCCGGGTTTCGGCACGGCCTATCTGTCGCGCGTGGTCGGAGAAAAGAAGGCCAGGGAAATCTGGTTCCTGTGCCGCCGCTATGGAGCCCGGGAGGCGCTGGACATGGGCCTGGTGAATCGCGTGGTCGCGCCCGAAGAGCTTGACCAGGAAGTGGCGCGCTGGTGTGACGAGATCCTTGCCCTGAGTCCCACCGCGATCGCGATCGCAAAGCGCTCTTTCAATGCCGATTCCGATTCCATCCGCGGCATCGGCGGGCTAGGCATGCAGGCGCTGGCGCTGTACTACCAGTCCGCCGAGTCACGCGAAGGCGTGGCCGCGTTCCTGGAAAAGCGCAAGCCGGATTTTCGCCGCCATGCCGGCGCCGGCCGGAACGATTCCTGACCCGGCATGCCATCCGCGCCCCCGCACCGCAGGCGGGGCGCCCGGGCGCGGCGCGCACTCGACAGACCGGACACACACCATGGCAATCAAACTACATTACGACGGCCCCCTGGCCGTCATCACGATCGACCGGCAGGACCGTCTCAATGCGTTGAGCCTGCCGCTGATCGAAGACATCGGCCGCGCGCTCGACCAGGTATCGGCGTCACGGGCGCGCATGCTGGCGCTGGTTGGCGCGGGCGACAAGGCGTTTTCCGCCGGCGCCGACGTGGCGGGCCTGGCCGACCGGGATTTCTGGGCGCAGCGCGACGGCATCGGCATGGGCCAGGAGACGTTCATGCGCCTGGACCGCCTGCGCATACCTTCCGTTGCCGTCCTGCATGGCTATGCACTCGGCGGCGGGCTCGAACTGGCCATGGCGTGCACGTTCCGGGTAGCCACCACCAGCGCACAGATGGGGCTGCCTGAAATCAAGCTTGGCCTGCTACCCGGCTACGGCGGCACGCAGCGGCTGCCGCGGCTGGTTGGCGAATCGCGCGCGCTGGAACTGGTGATGTCGGGACGGATCATCGATGCGCGGGAGGCCAGGGAGATCGGACTGGTCAACGAGCTTGTCGAGGACGGCGACCCCGTCGCGATCGCCCGGAATTTTGCGCAACGCTTTACCGGCTACAGCCAGTGCGCTTCCGTACTGGCAAGGGACGCGGTGCAGCGCGCGCTTTCCGTGCCGCTGCCGCAGGGGCTGCGCATCGAGGCGGACCTCATCGCACAGGCATTCCAGACCAGAGACGCAAGGGAGGGCATGGCCGCCTTCCTGGAAAAGCGCGCGGCTGTCTTCAAGGACTGCTGACCACCCGCCGGCAGGGCGCAKGAACGGCCGCGCCGGCCGGATGCCATGCGCCATATGCGGGTCGAGCCAATAAAGGAGGAGACAAGACATGAAGAAAAAAGCGACGGCCGCCGCTGCCGCCATGGCGCTTCTGGCCTGGTCGGCGGCACATGGCGAGACGCCCGCGCAACCGGTCAGGATCGGCGTGATTGCCGACATGACCGGTGTCTACTCGGCGCTTGGCGGCCGGGGCATGGCGACGGCGGTGAAGATGGCGGTCAAGGACTTCGGCGGCAAGGTGCTGGACAGGCCGATCGAGATCCTCACGGCGGATTCCCAGAACAAGGTCGATGTCACCGCCACCCGGGCGCGGGAATGGTATGACCGCGAGCAGGTCGGCATGATCCTGGAGGGCACGGATTCGGCCTCGGCCATCGCGCTGCAACGGCTGGGGCTGGAGCGCAAGAAGGTGACCATCTTTGTCCAGGCCGCCACCTCGGCGCTTACCGAGTCCGAGTGTTCCCCGTATGGCATCCACTATGTGTACAACACGCAGGCCCTGGCCAACACCGTGGGGCGGGCGATCGTCGAYGGCGGGGGAAGCAGCTGGTACTTCATCACCGCAGACTATGCATTCGGCCAGGCACTGGAGAGCGACACGTCCGCGGTGGTGAAGAAGATGGGCGGGGTCACGCTCGGTTCCTCCAGGCATCCGATCGGCGCGCCGGATTTCTCGTCCTTCGTGGTCGCCGCGCAGAGTTCGAAGGCTTCGGTGATCGGATTGGCAAACGCCGGCAAGGACACGCAGAATGCCATTCGCCAGGCCGCGGAGTTCGGCCTTGGCCGCGGCAAGCAGGTGATCGCGCCATTGCTGATCTTCGAGACCGATATTCGCGGCATCGGCCTGAACCTGGCGCAAGGGCTGCAGTTCGCCACCGCCTTCTACTGGGATGCCAACGAGGCCACCAGGGCGTTCTCGAAGCGCTTTTTCGAGGCGCACCAGGCCATGCCGACCATGGTGCAGGCCGGCGCCTATTCGGCGACGATGCATTACMTGAAGGCGATCAAGGAGGCAGGCACCGCCGACAGCGACAAGGTGGTCGAGAAGATGAAGGCAATGCCCGTCAACGACTTCTTTGCCAGCAACKGAACAATCCAGAAGAACGGATTGATGGTGCACGATCTCTATCTGGCCCAGGTCAAGACGCCGGGCGAATCGCGCAACGGCTGGGATCTGCTGAAGATCACCAGGACCATACCGGGGGCATCCGCATTCAGGCCGCAGGCGGAGAGCACGTGCAGGTTCCTGAAGGGCTAGGGGTGCCCGCGCCGGGCAGCCTTGCGCAGGGCCCTTCCGGGAGAGAGGGGAGGTGAGAGGGGGAGGGGAGACGCGCGCGGCGCCGGTCAGGCGCCGCGCGCCGCATMCCGTCACCGCCGGCATGCCGCGTGCGCCGCATTTTTCCGGATTTGCTACTGCGGAAACATTCGTGGACCGCGGAGCGGGTGCCTGCCTAGACTGCATCCCCTGGCATCGCGCCACCGCCGTCAACGCAAACCGACCCCGAGGTAGACCGCTCATGAACCTGCGCACGATTCTCTCCACCCTGCTGGCCGCTTCGGCCGCGCTCGCCATCGGCTCGGCTCCGGCGCTGGCCGCCGACAAGACCATCAAGGTGGGCGTGCGCGGCGGCGTCGACGAAGAAATCTGGGAGGTCGTCACCCAGGTGGCCAGGAAGCAGGGCCTCAACGTACAACCCATMGTCATCACCGGCACCGCCAGCCCCAACGAGGCGCTCAACAACGGCGACCTCGATGCCAACGCTTTCCAGCACAAGCCTTTCCTGCGCGACCAGGTCACGCAGCGCGGCTACAAKATCGTGGCGGTGGCCGATACGCTGATCTCGCCGATCGCTTTCTACTCGAAGAAGTACAAGTCGCTGGAGACGCTGCCGCAGGGTGCGCGCCTCGGCATTCCCAACGATCCCAGCAACCAGACCCGGGCGCTGGTGATCCTGCGCGACCACGGCCTGATCAAGCTGCGCGACGGCTTCGACCCGTTCACCGGTACCGCCACGCTGGCCGACGTGACCGCCAACCCGCGCAAGCTGGACCTGGTCGAAAGCGCGTCGGTGGTGCTGGCGCGCTCGCTGCCCGACGTGGATGCCGCCGCCGTGGTCAATACCTTCGCCTACCAGGCCGGCCTGGTCGCCACGCGCGACGGCATCGCCGTGGAGAAAAAGGAGAACAACCCCTACGTGAACGTGATCGCCGTGCGCGAGCGCGACAAGGCCGCGCCGTGGGTGGCGCCGCTGATCAAGGCCTACCACTCTGAGGAAGTGCGCAAGTTCATCCTGAGCAAGTACCAGGGCTCGGTCATCCCGGCATTCTGACGCCAGCCACAGTTCCTTGATGCCGATGCCGTTCCAGGAGGATCCCGCCGTGCCGCAGGCGTTCCCGCACTCATCCCCGCAATCGTCTCCCGTGCCGCATATCGTGTTCGACCGGCTCGGCAAGCAATATCCCGGCGCGCCGGCCGCGGCGCTCGCGGAGGTGTCCTTCACCGTGGCGCGCGGGGAGATCTTCKGCATTATCGGCCGCAGCGGCGCCGGCAAGTCCACGCTGCTGCGCACCATCAACATGCTGGAGCGGCCGAGCACGGGCCAGGTGCGCGTGGACGGCGTGGATGCGGGCGCGCTCGACGAAGACGGGCTGGTGGCGCTGCGCCGCCGCGTCGGCATGATCTTCCAGCACTTCAACCTGCTGTCGGCCAAGACCGTCTTCGAGAACRTGGCGCTGCCGCTGCGCGTGGCCGGTGTGCCGCGCGCGGAGATCGCGCCGCGCGTGACGGCACTTCTCGAACTCGTTGGCCTGGGCGGCAAGGCGCAGGTTTATCCGGCCACGCTCTCGGGCGGGCAGAAGCAGCGCGTGGGCATTGCGCGCGCGCTGGTGCAGCGCCCGGAGATCCTGCTGTGCGACGAGGCTACCTCTGCGCTCGACCCGGAAACCACGGAATCGATCCTCGCCCTGCTGCGCGACATCAATCGCCAGCTGGGGCTGACGGTGGTGCTGATCACGCACGACATGGCGGTGATCCGCCAGGCCTGCGACCGCGTGCTGGTGCTCGACCACGGCCAGGTGGTGGAGCATGGCACGGTCGAGCAGGTGTTCGCGCAGCCGCAGGCTGCCGCCACGCTGGCGCTGCTGCGCCCGCTGCAGCTCGCCGGCGGCATTGCCCGCGCAGCGCACATKGCGAACCTGGCCATCGAGTCCGCGGCAGCCAATGCGGCCCATGCAAGCAAGCGCGCCAGCGACAACGAGGCAAGCGACCATGTTTCCGCCGTTGGCTGACAAGTATGTGAAAGCGCTGGGCGAGACCCTGCTGATGACCGGCTCTGCCTGCCTGGTAGTGTTCGTGTGCGGCATGGCGCTGGCGATCGTGCTGACGCTCAGTGCGCCGGGCGGACTGCGCCCGCGGCCCCGCCTGCACCGCACGTTGTCGGTGCTGGTCAACACCTTCCGCTCGATACCCTTCATCATCCTGCTGGTGGCGATGCTGCCGGTCACGCGGCTGATCGTGGGCACCACCATGGGCACCTGGGCGGCGGTGGTGCCGCTGAGCGTGCACCTGATTCCGTTCTTCGCCCGCATCGCCCAGGTCAGCCTCAACGAGATCGACCCCGGCCTGATCGAAGCCGCGCGCGCCATGGGCTGCCGCCGCTGGCACATCGTGCGCCACGTGCTGTTGCCCGAAGCGCTGCCGGGCATCGTGGGCGGCGCCACGGTCAGCGTGATTGCCATGATCGGCTCGTCGGCCATGGCCGGCGCGGTCGGTGCCGGTGGCCTCGGCGACCTCGCCATCCGCTATGGCTACGAGCGCTACGAGACCGCGGTGATGTTCAACGTCATTGCCATCCTGATCGCACTGGTGACGCTGGTGCAGTTCGGCGGCGAGCGGCTGGCGCGCCGCTTCGATCACCGCCGCTGACGCCTCAGCGGCCTCAGCGCACGCTCGAGGCGTCCTGCCCGAACAGCACGCTCCTGGAATCCTCGCTGACCACCGGCGCGGTGTTGACGGTATTGGCCAGCGCATAGGCCCGTTCGGTGGCGGGACGCGCGCGCACGCGCGCGAACCAGCGCTGCAGGTGCGGGAAATCGGCGAGGTCCTGCCGTTGCCGTTCGTGCGGCACCACCCATGGGTAGCATGCGATGTCCGCGATCGAATATTCGGTGCCGCAGATGAAATCGCKGCCGTCCGCCATGTGCTTGTTCAGCACGCCATACAGGCGCGCCGTCTCCTTCACGTAGCGCTCGATGGCGTAGGGCAGCTGTTCCGGCGCGTACTGCACGAAGTGATGATTCTGCCCGGCCATCGGACCCAGCCCGCCCATCTGCCAGAACAGCCACTGCAGCGCCATATTGCGCCCGCGCAGGTCCTGCGCGATGAGATGCCCGGTCTTGTCGGCCAGGTACAGCAGGATCGCACCCGACTCGAAGGTCGAGAGCGGTTCCCCGCCATCGGCCGGCGCATGGTCCACGATGGCCGGGATGCGGTTGTTGGGCGAGATCTTCAGGAAGGCTGGCTCGAACTGGTCTCCGCGGCTGATGTTGACCGGCACCACGCGGTAGGGCAGTCCGGCCTCCTCCAGGAACATGGCGATCTTGTGGCCATTGGGCGTGGTCCAGTAGTACAGGTCGATCATGGCGCAGGTCCTTTTCCCGGAGGGAGCGGTGAAGGCCGGTCGATTATAGGAGCGCGCAGCCTTTCCTGCTGGCCGTGCCCGGGGATTCTTKAAGGTTCAAGGATATTGACTGATTCCCCACTATGGGCTGGGGGTGTTCTTCGTGCTGAGCCATATTGCCTGCGGCCTGCGCACGGTGATGCTGGCGCACGGCACGCCGCCGGGGCGCGCCAACCGGGTTTGCCGGATCCTGATCGCGGCKTCGCTGGCCTGGACCGTGGCGATCGTCGCGGGGATGCTCGGCGTGCGGATCTAGCGTCGCGCTACTGGCGGTACGCCTTGTCGCTGCGCTCGAGCTGACGCAGCAGCGCGGCCCAGTGCTTGCGCGTGACCGGGCCGCCGGCATTGGCGATCACCACATCGGCCACCTTGCKGGCCACCGCATCGGGCGCGATCACCAGCGGCGCACCGCCCGACTGCGCGGCCAGCTGCGCCACGCAGGCGCGTTMGAGCATATGCAGTTCCTGGAAGGCCTGGGCGACGGTCGGCGCGCAGGTCAGCAGGCCGTGGTTGCGCAGGATGAAGATGTCCCTGTCGCCGAGATCGGCCACCAGCCGCGCGCGTTCGTCGAGGTCGATGGCGATGCCTTCGTAGTCGTGGTACGCCACCCGTCCGAAGAAGCGCATGGCGTGCTGCGAGATCATCAGCAGCCCGTCGCGCTGCGCGGAGACGCCGATGCCGGCGGCGGTGTGGGTATGCAGCACGCAGCCCACGTCGTGGCGCGCGCCGTGGACGGCGCTGTGGATCGTGTAGCCGGMCGGGTTGATGCCCAGGCCGGTGTCGTCGCGGATGATCTCGCCGTCGATATCGACCTTGACCAGGTTGGATGCGCTGATCTCGTCGAAGGTCAGTCCGTAGGCATTGATCAGGAAGTGCTCGTCGGGGCCGGGCACGCGCGCGGAGAAGTGCGTGTAGATGTGATCGGTCCAGCGGAACTGCGCGGCCAGCCGGTAGGCGGCGGCCAGTTCCACGCGCACCGCCCATTCCTGCGGCGAGACCTCGGCCCGGACCGCGGGGAAATGCAGCGCGGGAAGGGACAGGCCGGGATCCTGCGATGCCAGCGGCGGCTCGGTGACGGCGTTCATGCAGCGCTCCATGATGTGGGGTGGGTGCCGCGACATCATACGGCGCCCGCGCAGCCCTGCCAACGCAGCGAACCACATAAGGAAATGCGCGGCGCGGCATCCCGTAGAATCCTCTCCTGCGCGCGGTGGGCGGCAGGTGCCGGACGCCGCGCCATGCCACGCCGCAGAACAACAAGACAGAAACAGGAGAGCCCCTTGAAGACTACCCGCGCCCTGGTCGCCGCCGCTGTCATGGCAGGCGCCACCCTCKCCCACGCTGCCTATCCCGAGCGGCCCGTCAAGCTGATCGTGCCGTTCCCGCCTGGGCAGGCTACCGACATCTTCGCGCGCGCGCTGGCCGAGAGGCTCGGCAAGCAGCTCGGCCAGCCGGTGGTGGTGGACAACCGCGCCGGCGCCGGCAGCAACCTCGGCATGGAGATCGCCGCGCACGCCGCGCCCGACGGCTACACGCTGGTGATGGCCGGCAGCGCGATGGCAATCAACCAGACCCTGTACAAGAAGCTGGCCTATAACCCGCGCCAGGACTTCCAGCCGATCTCGGGCGTGTTCTCGGTGCCGCTGGTGTTCCTTGCCACGCCGGCTTCCGGCATCGTCTCGCTGCGCGACCTGATCGCCAAGGCGAAGGCTGCGCCGGGCAAGTACAGCTATGCCAGCGCCGGCATCGGCGGCACGCAGCACCTGTCTGCCGAGATGCTCAAGGCGCAGGCCGGCATCTTCATGGTGCACATCCCCTACAAGGGCAGCGGCCCCGCGCAGTCGGACTTCCTCGGCAATCAGATCCCGCTGATGGTGGACTCGGTCACCGCGGCGCTGCCGCTGATCCAGTCGAAGAAGGCCGTGCCGCTGGCGGTGACGGTCGCGCAGCGCACGCCCCAGCTGCCGTCCGTGCCGACCGTGCGCGAAGAAGGCGTGCCCGGCTTCGAGGCGCTTGGCTGGGCCATCCTGATGGCGCCKAAGGGCCTGCCGCCGGCGCTGGTGAGCCAGCTCAACGCGGAGACGGTAAAGGCGCTGCAGTCGCCCGAGCTGCAGAAGTTCATCGTGGACCGCGGCTCGGAGCCGATGCCGATGAGCCCCGAGGAAACCGGCAAATTCGTCGACAGCGAGATCCGCAAGTGGGGGCCGGTGGTCAAGCGCTCGGGCGCGCAGGCAGACTAGCCCCGGGGCTGGCGCTCMGGCTTCACCGGCCTGGCAGGGGCAGGAATTGATGAATCTGCGCGACCACGGCCGCGCCTTCGCCGACCGCCGATGCGACTCGCTTGGTGGAGCCCGAGCGGACGTCTCCGATCGCGAAGACGCCGTCGACGCTGGTCTGGAAAGGGAGCTTGGGCACGGATGCCTGCGCGACGTCGGCGCCGGTCGATACGAAGCCGTTGCCGTCGAGCGCCACGCCGCAACTCTTKAGCCATCGCGTATTCGGCTGTGCGCCAATGAAGACGAACAGATGATGCGTCGTCATGCTTCCCTGGATGCCGCCGGCGCCGCGATAGTGCACGCGTTCAAGACGCGCGCCGCCCTCGAGCGCGGTCAGTTCGATCCGCGTATGAAGCGTCACGTTCGCAAGCGAGCCGATGCGTTCGACGAGGTAGCGTGACATGCTGTCGGCGAGGCGCGATCCGCGAATGAACATGTGCACGTGCTCGGCGTGCGATGCCAGGAATACCACCGCCTGGCCCGCCGAGTTGCCTCCACCGAGCAACAGCACTGGCTCCTTGCGGCATAGTCGGGCCTCGATCGGCGTAGCCCAATAGTAGACGCCACAGCGCTCGAAGCGTTCGAGTCCGTCGACAACCGGGCGCCGGTATTCTGCGCCGCTGGCGATGACGACGGTGCGCGCGGGGATACGGCGGTCGTCGGCAAGCTCGACGACCAGCGGGAGCTGGTCGCAGTACAAGGCCTTCACCTCGCACGGTATGCCGATATGGGCGCCGAACTTCTGYGCCTGGATAAATGCGCGTCCCGCGAGGTCCTGCCCGGTGATGCCGGTGGGGAAGCCCAGATAGTTCTCGATGCGCGCGCTGGTACTGGCMTGGCCCCCGGGGGCGCGACAATCAAACACGGCCACGGACAGGCCATCGGATGCCGCGTAGACGGCCGCCGCCAGTCCCGCCGGGCCGGCGCCGATGATGGCCACATCGTAGACATGCGCCGGATCGAAGTCGGGGATCAGTCCAAGGCAAGACGCGAGCTGCCCCACATCGGGGTTTCGCAGCACGGTGCCGTTCGGGCAGACAACCAGCGGGAAGTCATCGGGCTGCGGCGTCAGGCGCTGCAGCAGCGCAATCGCTTCAGCGTCCTGTTCGGCATTGAGCGTCGTATTCGGAAAGGAGTTGCTGCGCAGGAAATTCTGCAGTTCGAGGAGCCGCGCGTTGCTGGGGGTCCCGACGATGACGACACCGCGTCCGCGTTCGATCGCCAGGACACGCCTCAGGATCAGGGCGCGCATGATCTTCTCGCCAAGATCGGCCTCGCTGATCATCATGGCGCTGAGATCGTCGGGGCGTATCAGCACTGCCTCGACATCTTCGATGACATGCGCGTCAACGACCGCCTGCTTGCTGGAGAGTTGCRTGATATCGGAAGTGAACTCTCCGCGTTGTGTGTAGGTGTGGAGGATCCGCATGTGGGACAAACCGTCGCGCGTGACTATCCGCACCTTTCCGGACAGGACGACGAACACGCCCGGGCAGATGCTTCCGGCGCTGTAGAGCATCTCGCCCCTGGCGTGGTGGCACGGGCTGCCGAAGCGACGCACCCTGTCGACTTCTTCCTCGCCAAGGACGGGAAACATTTGCTGATAGCGCGGATGCTGCCGCACGATCTCGTCGTCGTCGATCGCGCCGTCGTCGATACCGCCCGGATCTGCTGCCGGCTGATGGGTAGCGTCCCCGGCCCCCGGCTCTGCCTCGTTGCTMATCGCCGAATCTCCTCCGGCGGCTGATGGCGCCGCCACTTCTCCGTCCACTTCTCCGTCGACTGCGGTCAGTGACGGACAGCCAGGACTTCCCCCCATGTCAAGGMAAGTCGGCTGCAAGGTACTTMAGCACGCCCCGCGCGCAAGCTGACGGGTCGCAGGGGAATAGCCGGGCACCAGGGTTGGAGGCGCGGTTGCATTGACGAGAGTAATTGACCTGCCGCGGCCAGCCAAGAACTCTTGCATTCGTCCCGGGGCGCGAGCTCGAGAGCCTTCTGGCCAGGGCTTCATCCGGTACCGGTCCGCGGCTAGGGCTTGCTGACGTCGATCACCGCCTGCGCGAATGCCCGTGGCGCTTCCTGCGGCAGGTTGTGGCCGATGCCTCCCGTGAGGTCGCGGTGCTCATATCTGCCGGTKAACTTGCTTGCGTAGGCAGAGGGCGCCGGATGGGGGGCGCCGTTGGCATCACCTTCCATGGTGATCGTGCGCACGCTGATGACGGGKGCCGCCGCGAGCTGCTTCTCGACATCGTCGTATTTCGCCTCGCCTGGTGCAAGACCTTGCCGCCAGCGATAGTTGTGAACAGATATGTCCACGTGATCGGGGTTGTCGAAGGCCACCGCACTGCGCTCGAAGGTGGCGTCGTCGAATTTCCACTTGGGAGACGCCTGCCGCCAGATCAGCCTGGCGAAATCGTGCGTGAACTTCTGATAGCCAGCGCGTCCGCGCTCCGTTGCCAGATAGAACTGGTACCACCACTGGAACTCGGCCTCGGGCGGCAACGGCACCTTGCCCGCCGCCTGGCTGCCAATCAGGTAGCCGCTTACGGATACCAGCCCGTTGCAGCGCTGCGGCCACAGTGCGGCGATGATGCAGGCCGTGCGTGCGCCCCAGTCGAACCCTGCCACGACGGCCTTCTGGATACCAAGCGCATCCATCAGTGCGACGATATCGAGAGCGACGGCCGCCGGCTGGCCGTTGCGCATGGTTTCGCCCGACAAGAAGGTCGTCGAACCATAGCCGCGCAGATACGGGACCACCACGCGATACCCGCGCGATGCCAGCAGAGGCGCGACTTCGACGAAGCTGTGGATATCGTAGGGCCAGCCGTGCAGCAGGACGACCGCTGGCCCATCGGCAGGACCCGCTTCGGCGTAGCCGACGTTGAGCAGCCCGGCGTTGATCTGCCTGATCGACGTAAAGGCCGTCGGGCTAACCGGCGTGGCCCGGGGCCGKGGTGCCGGCTTCGGCTGATTGGTCTGGGCCTGTGCGCGAGGCAGCAGCCCGAGTTGTGCGGCAGCGAGTGCCGAGGCTGCCGTGCCCAGGAAGCCTCGACGAGGCAAATCGATCTTCTCCGTCATTTTCGTCTCCTGGCGCGCTTGATGCGGTCCTGTGGCGGAATCGTTCCATCAGGTGCGCTCTATCCTGGGGTGGAAGCAATTCCGCTGGCAGCATGAGCGCTTGCGTCACACGCCGATACCAGAGCCGACACGACGATGGTTTGCAGTGCGATCAAACCAATGTATGCCGGATGGGAGGTATCGCCAAGATGCCGGCKAGCCAGTGCGTGAACAGGCCGGAAGCCGTCGGGCGCCGCGGGAACAGCGAGAACGAGGGTTGGCGGAAAGAAGGCGGGTGTGGTTGATTGCGCGCGGGTGGGCCGTGGCTGGCATCGCCGATGCCGGGGCACCCGTGGTGCGCAGCGCGTTCGTGAAGATGCGCGGTGGCTGTGCGTTCGGTCAGGAGGCTGGGCAAGGCTGGCCGGCTGTGGCGCCCTTCGGGCCGGACGCCACGCCAGGGCGCGGCGTCCGGCGTGCCCCGCGCAATGCTGCGCGGKGCCGGTGTCCCTGGCTCAGGCGAGCGCGGGATAGTCGAGATAGCCCTCGGCGCCCGGGTGGTAGAACGTCTCCGGCTGCGGCACGTTGAGCGGCGCGTCGATCTGCAGGCGGCGCGGCAGGTCCGGGTTGGCGATGAACAGCTGGCCGAAGGCCACCGCATCGGCTTCGCCGGCTTCCAGCACGTGCCCGGCCGTGGCCTTGGTCATCCTCTCGTTGGCGATATAGACGCCGCCGAAGGCTTGCTTCAGTGCCGGGCCCAGGCGGTTGTCGCCGAGCGCTTCGCGCGCGCAGATGAACGCGATCTTGCGCTTGCCGAGTTCGCGCGCCACATAGCCGAAGGTGGCGGCGGGGTCGGAATCGCCCATGGTGTGGGCATCGCCGCGCGGTGCCAGGTGCACGCCCACGCGCGATGCGCCCCATACGGCGATGCAGGCGTCGGTCACTTCCAGCAGCAGGCGGGCGCGGTTCTCGATGGAGCCACCGTAGGCGTCGGTGCGCTGGTTGGTGCTGTCCTGCAGGAACTGGTCGAGCAGGTAGCCGTTGGCGCCGTGCACTTCCACGCCGTCGAAGCCGGCGGCCTTGGCGTTTTCGGCGCCGTGGCGATAGGCGGCGACGATGCCGGGGATCTCATCGGTTTCCAGCGCGCGCGGGGTGACATAGGGGCGCTTGGGGCGGACCAGGCTGACGTTGCCGCCAGCCGCGATGGCGCTGGGCGCCACCGGCAGGTCGCCGTCGAGGAAGACCGGGTCGGAAATGCGGCCTACGTGCCAGAGCTGCAGGAAGATGCGGCCGCCCGCGGCGTGCACGGCATCGGTGACCACCTTCCAGCCGGCGACCTGTTCGTCGGACCAGATGCCCGGGGTGTCGGCGTAGCCCACGCCTTGCGGGGTGACGGCGGTAGCCTCGCTGAGGATCAGGCCCGCCGAGGCGCGCTGCACGTAGTACTCGGCCATCATTGCGTTGGGCACGCGGCCGCCGCCCACTGCGCGCGAACGCGTCAGCGGCGCCATGATGACGCGGTTGGGAAGATCGAGGTCGCCGATGCGGATGGGATCGAAGAGTGTGGTCATGTACGTGTTTCGGGTCGAGGTGAGAAGTGCACCGTGGTGCGGGTTCCGGCGTTCGCGCCGTTTGTCGGTCAGGCGGCGCTTGCGCGCCGCCAGGGGTCAGAGATCGCTATGCATCTGGTCGAGGAAGGCCTGGATGGTCTGCTCGTTGCGCTTGAAGAAAATCCACTGGCCGACCCGCTTCGATGTCACCAGCCCGGCGCGTTGCAGCGTGGCGAGGTGGGCCGACACGGTGGACTGCGACAGCCCGGTGCGCGCGTCGATCAGGCCGGCGCAGACGCCGATGTCAAGCGGGTGGTCCTGCATGGCGAAGTGCTCCTCGGGKGACTTCAGCCAGGCGAGGATATTGCGCCGCAGCGGATTGGCCAGGGCCTTGTGAATGGCGTCGATGTCGATGGCGTCGGTGTCCATGGGCGGGTCTGCATGCGGGCGGAGTGGGACYTGTTTCGTCTTTCTACGAAACATATATCCGCTTCTCACAAAATTAAGATCGCAACTATACGATATACATGGAAGGTTTGCTGGGCAGCCTTTGGCAGCACATTTACGATGCAGCGTGATGTGCGGCTTTCATCGCGTGGTTGCTTTAAAAAACCATAGTGACTAAACTCCATCTGGTTTTCTAATGCAACCAGAAAGACCGGATGGAGCCGCAGATGACCGTGAATGCCGCCACCGCCGCCACCGCCGCCACCACGCCCGACGCGTGCGCAGCGCCCCCCGATGCCTCGGTGCCGGCCCGCATGCCGCCCGCGCTGGTCTGGCTGTTCGCGCTGGCCTGCGGGCTGAGCGTGGCCAATGTCTACTACGCACAACCGCTGCTGGACGCCATGGCGCGCGAGTTCGGCTTTGCCGAAGGCGCGGTGGGCATGGTGGTGACCGTCACCCAGGCCGGCTGCGCGCTGGCGCTGCTGTTGCTGGTGCCGGTGGGCGACCTGGTGGACCGGCGCCGGCTGATCCTGCTGCAATCGCTGCTGCTGGCGCTGGCGCTGACACTGGTCAGTCTTGCCGCGACGCGCACCGCGCTGCTGGCCGGCATGCTCGCCGTGGGTTTGCTGGGCACGGCCATGACGCAGGGGCTGATCGCGTTTGCCGCCACCCTGGCCGCGCCGGCCGAGCGCGGGCGCGTGGTGGGCGCGGCGCAGGGCGGCGTGGTGACCGGCTTKCTGGCTGCGCGCGCCATGGCGGKCGCGCTGGCCGACCTGGGCGGCTGGCGCGCGGTGTACGCGGTATCGGGCCTGCTGGCGCTGCTGCTGCTGGCGGTGCTGGCACGCCGCCTGCCACGGCAGGYGGTGGCGCCGCTGCGCATGAGCTATGCGGGGCTGCTCGCCTCGATGTTCGCGCTGCTCAAGAGCGAGCGCACGCTGCAGATCCGCGGCGTGCTGGCGATGCTGATGTTCGCCGCCTTCAGCGTGTTCTGGACCGCGCTGGTGCTGCCGCTGAGCGCGCCGCCGCATGCCATGTCGCACACCGCCATCGGCGCCTTCGGCCTGGTGGGCGCGGCGGGCGCGCTGGCGGCCGCGMGCGCCGGCCGGCTGGCCGAC
>NZ_JBFTLQ010000062.1:0-47629 GCF_056396525.1 Cupriavidus sp. 05T41 | reverse complement strand
AAAACTGACTCGATCCTCCCGAAGAAGAACCGAACATGTTTTACTGTGCGAGCACTTTATAACTTGTAAGCTCCRRTGCTTGCGCACCGGGCATCCGCTATCAAGCGCCCACACTTATCGGTTGTTTGTTTGTTAAAGAACTTGCCGCGGYTCGCTTTGCTTACCGCGYCGCTGCTTTGTTGTCAGCAGCAGAGAAACGAGATTATGAAGAACTTTCTACGTTTCGTCAACAKGTTTCGCAATCTTTTTTTGCTCCGGTTCGCCGCGCTRTYCGCACCGCCAACCTCACCCGTTCACCCCGCAACCCTTGTCCCGTCTGCTTTGCAGCCGCGCTTCGTGTTGCGAGGGAGCGAATATTAAGGCCCGCCCACGGTCCTGGCAAGCCTTTTCTGAAATCATTTTCTTGCGGCGCAAAAAGTATTTCTCAAGGCACACGGCGGCCCTGCACCGAGTCAGAATCGTGCTGTCGGGGCACCCCCAGGGATGCCGCAACTCACGTTCGCAGTGCTTCTATATATAAGGAGATGCAGCAATGACGATCCGTATCGTGAAACTGGGCTCGCMACGCGCGCCTGACGAAGGACTTCGGATTGGCACCGTGCGCCGGCCACCCCGAGGCGTACCCAAGGCGGAGTTCGCATCGCGCGACTACTACGATGTCTGGTACCCGGAGCTTTCGCCGTCGGCGGACCTCGTTGCCCAGGCGCTAGCCATCCAGGCAGACGGCGACGACAAGGCCTGGCGCGCGTTCGAAAAGCACTTTCGCGCGGAAATGGCCCGCCCCGAGGCTAGCCGGACGCTGGACCTGCTGGCCGCGCTGTCACGGCAGACAAATTTTTCGCTTGGATGCTACTGCKAGCAAGAAAGCCGCTGCCACCGCTCGATATTGCGGTCGCTGCTGGAAAAGAGAGGGGCGGCCATGGCGTAGCCGCCAAGCGCGGGACGAGTCAGATCGTCTTGTGGCTGCCGGCGCACTGCCGGCGGAACAGCGTGCGCAGCGCGCTCCACTGAATGGGGAGCAGCGGCGTGCAATGGCGCACGGCGTCGCGCCTGGCATAGTGGGCCAGCAACTGCTCTCCGACCGACTGCCGGAAATAGGAGGGCGTCGGGTAGCTCATGGTCAATCCCTATTGTGGTTCATCAGGATTGACAGTATACCAAATTTGGTGCGCTGCGTCATGACGGGGCAGGCAACGGCTCCGTTCTGGTGCATCCCGGCAGCCAATAGCACAATGAAATCAAGGGCTGGACCACTCTTCGCGCCCGGCCGCCTGCTCGTGCCGCATCCGGCATATCGTATACCGGAAGCGCCGAGATCCTCCACCAAGCCGGGACTAGCTGGCGCTCGCTACGCGACCGCTGCGCTTCGCCGGGCTGGTGGCGGTGCGCTCCCCGGCCACGTCAGGTGCGCCGCTCTCCGCCTGCGCCAGCTCTTCCGCGGCCTTCGCCGCGCTATAGACATGCCGGGTCGCCAGCAGGGCCGCAAGATCGGCATCCCCGGCAATGACGGCCTGAAGGATCTGCGCGTGTTCTTCCCAGTTCTGGCGGGCACGCGTCACATTGGCCGGCGCAAACAGCAAACCCGTACGCTCCCGCAGCGTCCGCACCATGTCCTGGAGCACGCTGTTGGCGGCGATATTGCCAAGCACCTCGTGAAAGTGGGAGTTCAGTTCGACAAAGCGCTCGGACCGGCCGCTGGCAGCCGCTTCGGTCCCCTGGCGCAGGACCTCGTTGAGCTCCGCGAGCAGGCCGGGATCGCGCCGCTGGGCGGCCAGCTTGGCATTGAGCCCTTCCAGAGTGGCCCGGACCTCGACCATTTCCTTGGCGATATTCGGCGACAGTGTTGCCACCGAAGCCCCGCGCCGCGGCTCGATGCGGACCAGGCCTTCCGCGGCCAGGGCGCGCAGCGCTTCCCGCACGGGGATACGCGACACGCCGAGTTCGGTCGAAAGCTTGTTTTCGACCAGCCGGTCACCCTGGTTGTACTCGCCGGCCAGGATGCGCTGCCGCAAGGTATCGGTGACGAGGGCGAACAGGGGCGAATGCTGGGCGCCAAGGCTGGTGCCGGCGGAATCCGAAGCGGCGTGAGCGTGTTCGGTACCAGGGGCGTCGGACATAGATTCTGGCTTTGCTCGGCAGGACACCGTCGCCAGGCTGGCCGCGCATGCGAGCCGTCGCGGACGGGTCAAAGGGATCAAGGACCGCGGCGCGCCCTGTAAAGGATGCCGCAGCGGCGATATTGTCCGCATTGTATACCGGCGCAACGCCGTTTTTGCGCGCCGCGGCGCACCCGGTCCTTGCCCGTGATCAATTGCGACACCCTGCAGCACCCGGTGGCCGGGATGGCTCGCCCGGCACGCTATGATGCGTGGGCCCGAACTTTCCACAAACCCGCCCTCCTCCGATGCGCAGATGGCACTGAATATCGTCTGGCTGTCCTTCTTCCTGCTTGCCTTCATCGTCGCCTGCATCCGCCTGGCCATGGGAGACACCAGCGTCTTCCCCGCCATGCTGACGAGCCTGTTCGACAGCGCGCGCACCGCATTCGAGATCTCCCTGGGGCTGGCTGGCGTCATGAGCCTCTGGCTCGGCATCATGCGGATCGGAGAACGTGCCGGCGTKGTCGATGTCTTCGCGCGCGCGGTCAACCCGCTGCTGCGCCACTTCTTCCCGGGCGTCCCGCAGGGCCATCCGGCCCAGGGCGCCATGATGATGAACGTCTCGGCCAATATGCTGGGCCTGGACAACGCAGCGACGCCGCTCGGCCTGAACGCCATGCGGGAGCTGCAATCGTTGAATCCGCGCCCGGATACGGCCAGCAATGCGCAGATCATGTTCATCGTCCTGAACACGGCCGGGCTGACCCTGATCCCGACCTCGGTGATCGCGATGCGGCAAGCGATCGCCGTCAAGCAGGGCCTGACCGGCTTCAACGCAGCCGACATTTTCCTGCCCACCCTCCTCGCCACCTGTGTTTCCTGCGTGGCCGGCCTGCTCGCGGTGGCCTGGGCGCAGCGGCTCAACCTGCTCAAGCCAGCGGTGCTGGGCGCCMTGGGCTTGCTGGCGGCCGCGGTCGGCGGTCTGTTCCTGTGGCTGCGTCATGCCCCGCCGGAGCAGGTCAGCACCGGCACGGCGCTGGCCGGTAGCGGCTTTATCATCACATTGATCATCGTCTTCCTGGTCTGCGGCGCCGTACGCGGCATCAACGTCTACGACGCCTTCGTCGACGGCGCCAGGGAAGGCTTCGGCGTGGCCGTGCAGATCATTCCCTACCTGGTGGCAATCCTGGTGGCGATCGGCCTGTTCCGCGTGACCGGATGCATGGATGTGCTGATGCGGGGACTTACCGCGGCCTTTGCCTGGCTGGGCCTGGACACGGCGTTCGTGCCGGCCCTGCCGGTCGGCCTGATGAAGATCCTCTCCGGCGCCGGCGCGCGCGGCCTGATGATCGATGTGATGAGCACCTATGGCGTCGCCTCGTTCCAGGGCAAGCTGGCCGCGATCATCCAGGGCTCGACCGAAACTACCTTCTACGTGCTTGCCGTTTATTTCGGCAGCGTCAACATTCGCGATACGCGGCACGCGCTCGCCTGCGCCCTGTTCGCCGACCTTGCCGGGCTATGCGCCGCGGTAGGCATTGCATACCTGTTCTTCCGCTAGGGGCATTCCCCCATCGGCCACTACGCCGCGAACACATCGGCAAATTGCCGACGGAATCAGGGCGTGAAATCAGGAAAAAGTGGAGGCGGATGTTGTAAACGGCTACTTTGTTGTGCACAAACAACATGTTTGTGAAGCMAGACACGCACAGCCAATATGACGCTTGGTGCGTCGCAACAAATCGTATATAGTGGAGTCTGTCTCCTCCACCACCTCGGTGGATTCCAGCCCGCGCACGAAACTGCGCGGGTTTTTTTTGCCCGATTTTCGGCGCGCACCTGCGTTTCCCCCTGAAACGCCAATGCATTACCGGCCGGGAACCAACCCGTCCCCACCGTCGTGCCAGGTTGGCGATTGCGCGCACCGGGACGATGCGGCGGCGCACCTCCCCAGTGCAAATCGCCCGAGATGACACGATATGTTGCAACGCACCATACGGTGATCTAGAGTCAAGCCATCGCTTGCATCCGCCGGCGTCCTTACTTAGTTGTCGACATGTTTTCCGTGCCGTACCTGCCCCGTCCCGACGCCTCGATGCTGCAAAGAGGCCTGGTCTACGCTTTCTCGTTCCTGGCCCTGGCCGGAGCGGGATGGCTCACGGATCAGCCGGGCTACTTGTGGGCAGCCACCGCCTCGCTCTGGACCTGCCTCGCCGACCGCGGCGGCACCGCAGGCGAGCGGCTCAGGGCGCTGGGTTCGGTCGGCATGGGCKGCACGGTGGCGTGCGCGGTGGGTGTGGCCGTCGCCGGGTCTGCGTGGGCGGCGCTCGCCGCGGTCGGGATTGCCGGGCTCGCKGCTGGCCTGGCAGAGACCCGTGGGCCCGGCGCGGCCCTGCCCGCCAAGCTGCTCTACGTCATCCTGATCGCCGCATGCCTCCAGCCGGCCGGCGATGCCGCGCTGGCCGTACACGTGTTCGAGCGTAGCCAGGAATTCCTGCTCGGCGGCGTGTTTGCCTGCCTGGTGAGCCTGGCGCTGATTCCGTCCGCGCGCGACCAGCGCCCGMGCGCGGAAGTCATGGCGGTGTTCGGCGCCTTGTCGCGTCTTGCCGGGGCGCTGGCCGGCACTGAAGCGGTCGGCGATGCGGCTGCCAGCAAGCGCGACATCCGCGAGCGGATCGAGGCCGCGCATCTGGCCGTGCGCGCGCGCCGCAGCCTGCGCGATCCGCTGGGGCGGATGCGCTATGCCTATATCGTCAGCCTGGCCGATGCCATTTTTGCCCTGCTGATCGTCGCCGCCGAGTTGCGCAGCCGCGCAGACAGCGCGCCGGCAGGCGACCCGGGCGAGGGCAACGTCAGCCCGCTGCCGCTCCAGTACCTGCAGCGCTGCGTGGCCGAGATGCGTTTGCAGGTGGACGAGGCCCTCGCCCGGCCCGCGCCTGACCTGCCTTCGCTGTGCGCCGCACTGGTCCGCGAGTTGCGGCGCCTGCATGCGCCCCTGGCCAATGCCGACGCGCCGGCCGTGTACCAGTCCGCGGTGGGCGCCCTGGCCCGCTACCCGGCCTTCGCCACCTGGCATGGCGCGCACCGCCGGCCGCGTCACACGTTCCGGCAAAGGTGGCAGCGCTGGCGTGCCGCCCTGGCCGAACACACTGCCCGCGACGCCCGCGTGGCGCGCCATGCGGTGCGGCTTGCGCTGGCCGGCAGCCTGAGCCTGCTGCCAGCACAACTGTGGCGGGTGGATCATGGCTACTGGGTAGCGGTCACCGTCATCATGGTGCTCAGTCCGCAACTGCAGACCACACGCAGGATCTCCTTCCTGCGCTTTGCCGGTTCGCTGGCGGGAGCGCTGCTGGCCTGCGCCATCGGCCTCGCCCACCCGCCGGCGCCGCTGGCGCTGGTGATCAGCGCAGCGTGTCTCGCGGCAGCCTATGTCTTGCGGCTCGCCGGAAGCCCGGGGCTGTTCGCCCTTTGCCTCACGCCGGCTGTCATCCTGTTCTCATGGGTGGGCGCCCCGGCGGCGGACAGCAGCCACTTCGCCGCGCTGCGCGGCATCGATACCGCGCTTGGCTGCCTGATCGCGCTGGCCAGTTACTACGTGCTGGCACCGCGCGCCGAGCTCTCGCGGGTGCATCGCCACGGCGTCGACGCACTCGCCGCGAATGCCGCGTACCTGCGCGCGGCATTCGCGGGCGCCGGCGCGTTCACGACTTCGCCCACGCGCTCGCCCGCGCCGACCGCGGCCCGCCTGGAAACACTGCGCATCGGCGCGGGCCGCGCGTCCGCCCGGGCCGAGCTGACGCTGCAGCAGGCGGAGGCGGAACTGATGCCGGAACTGGCTGCGGCCTACGCCGGGCTTCACCTCACCTCACGCCGCATGGCCGCGCTGGCCGGCGTGGTGCGCGCCGGGCTGGCTGCCGGGAGCGGCGCCGGTGCACCACTACCAGCCACGCTGGCGACGCTGCAGGCCCTGGCGGGGCGGCTTTCGTCACTGGCGGCGCGGCCCGGGGAAAGCGCAGGCCCCCTAGCCAGTCCCGCGGACCACGGAACCGCCGCACCGCTGGACCGCTTCCTGCTCGAGCAGGCCGCGTTCGCCGCGGCGCAATCTGAGGCCGCGCACGAGGCGCTMGCCAGCGTGCGCCAGTTGACGGCCGGGCTTGCCGTTGCCGGCCAGCACTTGCCCCATCCCGGTTGATGGCGGTCAAGGCGACGCGCCGCACGGCGTCGCTCGGCMGCGCGATCTCCTAGAATGGTGTCATCCTCAGCGACCGGTGTGAGGCACGCCATGCCCGAGATCTCGTTTCCCCGCAGCGTTCCCACCTACTGTGCGGCCAGTCTTACGCTTTCCTGCCCCGCCACCGTGAACGGCAAGCCCACGCTGTATTCCATTACCGCCGAGGCGCTCGAGACGCACTTTGGCGCCCGTTCTCCGCGCGAGGAAGACCTGGTGCGTGCGTTCACCAGCCATCGGCAACGCATCGAACATATTGCCGAAGACTTGTTCGAACTGACCCAGGCCAGGGAGATCGTGCTGCGCAGCGGGCACATCCGCTTCGCAGGATAGGCGCGCCTGCGCGCTGCCGCCTTGCGCTTGCGCCGGCGCCAGTACGCCGCCGCCGGCGATATCACTCGCCTCGTACTGCACTTGCCGGGACGGACGGATCCCGCGCGCCCGAGTCGACGATCACCAGATAGCGCCMCGGCCGCGACACCGGTGTGCGATCCGGCGCGAGAACCCAGAGCGCATCGCCCCGCTCCACGGCGTCGAGGTAGTCGGCGTCGATCAGGCCAAAGCGGTCGATCAGCCGGTTGAGGGCGGCAGGAATGCGCACGCAACCCTTCGAAGCCGGATGCCCGAGGCGCGCTTCGAGATGTTCGGGATCGGTCGCGTGCATCTGCAGGCGCATCTGGCTTTCGCCGCCCTTGCCCCAGCCGCGCTCTGCATCGACCCAGCCGAAGTCATAGACGCGCATGCCGCGCGCGCCATAGCCGCGGATGCCATTCTCGTTGACGGTGCCCTCGGCGCGGAAATCCATGTTCTCCAGGCTGTGGTCGAACACGCCGAGCGGCGTGATGAAATGATCGAAGGTGCCCGGCTTGCCGGTCGAGGTGGGTGCCGAACCCACCCACCGCCAGGGCGCATCGCCATCGGACCGGGCGAACAGCATGGCAGCCTGTACGCGCGGGTTGCGGTCGACCAGCACCACCCAGTCGCCGGCGTCGGCGTCGTGCCCCACAGCCTGCAGCGCCGAGGACAGCAGGCCGGCATACCGTTGCGCCTGCGCGGCCGGCAGCTCGAGGCGGTGCGGCACCTGCCGGGCAAACGCCTGCCGCACGGTACCGAACTCGTTGTTGGCGCTGGCGGCCTGGGGCAGGAGCGACAGCGCGGCCAGCAATATCCACAATGCCAGCCAGCCGAATCGGTGGCGCAGGCACGGGCCGAAAAGCCCGTCATGGGGACTGCATTGCATAATTGCCTCCTTGCACAAGATCTTGCACCGGCCGCTGCGATCATCATTCGCCCGTGCCCGACTTCGCGCACTGCCCTGCGTCAAGGCACATGCGCGAAGCCGGCGTGGCGAAGCCAGTAGCGAAGCGGCCTCCATATTTAGACTGCCGGCGCGGCCATGATTTCCCGACGCCGCACGGCCACAGCGTTTGTCAATGGATCAGACTCAAGTCATCAACCAAGCCCGCCAGCGTCTCGCCGCGGGTGATTTCGCCGGCGCCCGCGCGGCGCTCGAAGCCCTGCTTGCGCAGGAACCCGGGCACGGCGGCGCCCTGGAACTGCTGGGGCTGGCCGCAGGCAACCAGGGAGATTTCCGGGCCGCGGCGGCGCATCTCGACAGCGCCGCGCAGGCGGGTGCGGGCTCGCCGGAGCTCTACTACAACCTGGCGGTGGCGCGCCAGAAACTGGGCGAACACGAGGCGGCGATCGCTGCCTTCTCGCAAGCAGTGGCATTGCGCAGCTATTTTTTCGAAGCCCACCACGATCTCGGCCTGTCGCTCGCGGCATCCGGCAACGCATCTGCGGCCATCGCCGCGTTCGACGCCGCGCTGAAGCTGCGCCCGGGAAGCTTCGAAGCGCTCTACAACAAGGGCAAGGCGCTGAGCGAGCTCGACCGCTTCGCCGACGAGATCGACTGCTACCAGCGCGCCAWCCAGCTGCGGCCCAACTTCGCCGGCGGGTACGTCAACCTGGGCGTGGCGCTGCGCGACCTGCATCGTTTCGACGAAGCCATGCGCCACTTCAAGAAGGCCGTCACGCTGGACGCAAACGACGCGCTGGCGCGTTGCAACCGCGCCCAGACCAATCTGCTGATGGGGGTCTTCGATCACGGCTGGCGCGAATACGAATGGCGCTGGCTGGACGGCACGCCCGCGCACCGCCTGCCGGGCAAGCCCTGGCTGGGCGAAGGCAGCCTGGCCGGCAAGACCATCGTGCTGCATAACGAACAGGGATTCGGCGACACCATCCAGTTCGCCCGCTACGTGCCGGCCGTCGCGGCCATKGGCGCGCGCGTCATCCTGCAGGTGCAGCCCGCGCTGGTGCCGCTGCTGCAGGGCCTGCCCGGCGTCGCGGAGCTGATCGCCGAAGGCGACCAGCTGCCTGCCTTCGACTGCCATTGCCCCTTGATGAGCCTGCCGCTGGCCTTCCGCACCAGCCTGGCGACCATTCCGCCCGCGCCTTACCTCAACGCCGACCCCGCGCTCAGCGCAGCCTGGCGCGCCCGGCTGGAGGCGGACTCCGCCGCCGGCCGCCGGCCACGCATCGGCCTGGTCTGGTCCGGCAGCACCTGGCACCGCAACGACCGCAACCGCTCGCTGGCGCTGGACCAGCTGCGCCCCCTGCTCGCGGCCGATGCGAGCTTCGTCTCGCTGCAAAAGGACGTGCGCGCCGCCGACAGCGCCACGCTTGAAAGCCTGCCGCAGCTCATGGACGTATCCGGCGAGATCGCCAGCTTCGCCGACACCGCCGCCCTGATCGACAACCTCGATCTGGTCATCAGCGTGGACACCGCCGTCGCCCACCTGGCCGGCGCGCTCGGCAAGCCGGTCTGGCTGCTGCTGCCGTTCTCGCCCGACTGGCGCTGGCTGCTCGAGCGCAAGGACTCGCCTTGGTACCCAGGCATGCGCCTGTTCCGGCAGGCCGCGATGCGCGACTGGAACGGCCCGCTCGACGAACTTGGCGCTGCGCTTGCCGCCCTGCCAGAAGCTCACCCGCGCGGCTAGATATGCGTGCTTGCGGCCGGTGCTTCACGTGAAACGCCGGCCGCGCTGGGCCTCGGGAAAACACCATTCCCAGATAAAGTGACCGACCAGTCGGTTTATATATAATGCTCCTACCCGCTGCCAATCCATGAAAGCAACAAACGCGCGGCCCCGTCAAAGGAGGCGTTATGTACACCCAGAGTCTGGATCTTCCCGGCGGCGTAAACGCACAGGCCACGCCTGACGGACTGCGCGCCGCCCCGGACGCGGCCAGGCAGGAAGCCTTCKACACCCGCATCGCGGCCGATGCCAAGATCGAGCCGCAGGACTGGATGCCCGAGGCCTACCGCAAGACCCTGGTGCGGCAGATCTCCCAGCACGCGCATTCCGAGATCATCGGCATGCAGCCCGAAGGCAACTGGATCAGCCGGGCTCCGTCGCTCAAGCGCAAGGCCATCCTGCTGGCGAAAGTGCAGGACGAAGGCGGCCACGGCCTCTATCTCTATTCGGCGGCGGAAACGCTGGACGCTTCGCGCGACGACCTGGTCGACGCGCTGCACGCGGGCCGTGCCAAGTATTCCTCGATCTTCAACTACCCCACCCTGACCTGGGCCGACGTCGGCGTGATCGGCTGGCTGGTCGATGGCGCGGCGATCATGAACCAGATCCCGCTTTGCCGCTGCTCCTATGGCCCCTACGCGCGCGCCATGATCCGCATCTGCAAGGAAGAATCCTTCCACCAGCGCCAGGGTTTCGACGCGCTGCTGGCGATGATGGGCGGCACCGACGCCCAGCGCGAGATGGTGCAGGACGCGGTGGACCGCTGGTGGCTCCCGGTGCTGATGATGTTCGGGCCGCCCGATGCGGCATCCACCAACAGCGCCCAGACCATGGCCTGGGGCATCAAGCGCATCTCCAATGACGACCTGCGCCAGAAATTCGTCGACGCCGCCGTCGCGCAGGCCAAGGTGCTGGGCGTGACGCTGCCCGACCCGGGCCTGCGATGGAACGCCGAGCGCGGCCGCCACGACTACAGCCCGCTGGACTGGGACGAATTCTGGCGCGTCATCAACGGTGACGGCCCCTGCAACAAGGAGCGCCTCGCCACCCGCGTGAAGGCGCACGACGAAGGCGCCTGGGTGCGCGAGGCCGCGCTGGCCTATGCCGCGAAACAGAATGCAGGACAGGCCGCCCTGCGCGCGGCCTGAACCGCAGGCCAGAGGAGACAAGCAACATKACCCAAGACACTTCGACCCAGGACCGGGCGCGGAAAGATTGGCCGCTGTGGGAAGTCTTCGTGCGCAGCAAGCAGGGACTCGAGCACAAGCACTGCGGCAGCCTGCACGCCGCCGATGCACAGCAGGCGCTGCACATGGCGCGCGACGTGTACACGCGGCGCCAGGAGGGCGTGTCGATCTGGGTGGTCCCGTCGGTGGCCATCACCGCGAGCGCGCCGGACGAAAAGCCCGAGCTGTTCGACCCGATGGCCGACAAGATCTACCGGCACCCGACGTTCTACCAGCTGCCC
Organism: Cupriavidus sp. 05T41; assembly: GCF_056396525.1. NCBI lineage: Bacteria > Pseudomonadati > Pseudomonadota > Betaproteobacteria > Burkholderiales > Burkholderiaceae > Cupriavidus > Cupriavidus sp. 05T41. The sequence goes on along the minus strand of NZ_JBFTLQ010000062.1, from coordinate 36,793 downwards.
GATGAAGTCAACCATATGTAAGGGCCCGGCACCATGACCAGCATGCCGACACTTGCGCCGCCCGCCGCGCCGGCCACCGCCGCCCTGCCCGCCACGCTCCAGTACATCCTGCGCCTGGCCGACAATGCCCTGATCCTCGGCCAGCGCAACGCCGAGTGGTGCGGCCACGGTCCCGCGCTGGAAGAAGACATCGCGCTCGCCAATATCAGCCTGGACCTGATCGGCCAGGCGCGCCTGCTCTACGCGCACGCCGGCGTGCTCGAGGGCCGGCTGGCCGGGCAGGCCGGCCCGGCGCGCCTGGAAGACGACTACGCCTACTGGCGCCCCGAGCGCGATTTCCGCAACTGKACGCTGACGGAGCTGCCGCACACCGGCCCGCTGGCCGGCACTGCCGCGGCAGAKCGCGACTACGCGGTCACCATCGTGCGCAACTTCCTCTACAGCGCGCTGATGGTGGAGCTGTGGACGCGCCTGCAGGCAAGCAGTGATGCCGAGCTCGCGGCCATCGCGGCCAAGTCGGTCAAGGAGGCACGCTACCACCTGCACCATGCCGCCGGCTGGGTCGTGCGCCTGGGCGACGGTACCGGCTTTTCCCATGCGCGCGCGCAGCAGGCGCTGGATCACCTGCTGCCCTATATGAACGAGTGCTTCGCCACCGATGCGGTGGAGCATGAAGCCGCGGCTGCGGGCGTGGGCGTGCCGGCGGCGGATTGCCGCGCCGCCTGGCAGGCCACGGTGGACGAGACCGTGGCGGCGGCGACGCTCGCCCTGCCTGCTGCCGGCGGCTTCGTCCCGACCGGCAAGCAAGGCGTGCACTCGGAACACATGAGCCGCCTGCTGAGCGAACTGCAAAGCCTGGCACGCGCCCACCCTGGCGCGCAGTGGTGAGCACCATGGCCACCGGCACCGGCACCGCCGCGCAAGCGCGCGCCACGCTCGCATGGAATGCGCTGGAAGGCGTGCCCGATCCGGAAATMCCGGTGGTCTCGATCCGCGACCTCGGCATCCTGCGCGATGTGGTGGTCGCCGGCGACGGCAGTATMGAAGTGGTCATCACGCCGACCTACTCCGGCTGCCCCGCCATGTCGCAGATCGCCGAGGATATCGGCCACGCCCTCGATGCCGCGGGCCTGGGCCCCTGGCGCATCCGCACGGTGCTGTCGCCGGCCTGGACCACCGACTGGATCAGCGCCGGGGGCCGCGACAAGCTGCGCGCCTACGGCATCGCGCCGCCGACGCGCTGCCACGATGCGCAGGGCACGCACGCCACGCCGCAGCCGCTGCGCTTCGTGCCGCGCGCGGCGGCGCCGGCCGCCTGGCAGGACCGGGTACCCTGCCCGCGTTGCGGCAGCCTGCATACCGAGCAGCTGGCGCGCTTCGCCTCGACCGCCTGCAAGGCGCTGCACCGCTGCCTGGACTGCCGCGAACCCTTCGACTATTTCAAACCCTATTGATGCGCTGGCGTCGCCGGCCCACGCTGCCATGACCCCTCAGTTCCACCCGCTGCGCGTGGCGCAGGTCCGCACCGAAACCGCCGACACCATCTCCATCGCCTTCGACGTGCCCGCGGCGCTGCGCGACGCCTACCGCTTCACGCAGGGCCAGTTCCTCACGCTGCGCGCGCCGGTGGACGGCAATGACCTGCGCCGCTCGTACTCGATCTGCTGCGGCGTGCAGGACTACGCCGAGCGCGGCGAATTGCGCGTGGCGGTMAAGCGCGTGGAGCATGGCGTGTTCTCGCAGCATCTGCACGACGGCCTCGCACCCGGCCACGTGCTMGACGTGATGACGCCCGACGGCCGCTTCCATGTGCCGCTGGAAAGCGATGCTAGCCGCCACTACGTCGCCTTTGCCGCCGGYAGCGGCATCACGCCGGTGCTGTCGCTGATCCGCACCACGCTGGCCACCGAGGCGAACAGCCGGTTCACGCTGGTGTACGGCAACCGCAGCGTCGACAGCATCATCTTTTCCGAAGCGCTCGAGGACCTGAAGAACCAGTACCTGGCGCGCTTCACGCTCCATCACGTGCTGTCGCGCCAGCCGCAGGAAGTGGACCTGCTGCACGGGCGCCTGGACCGCGCCCGCGTGGGCGCATTCCTCGAATCCCTGCTGCCTGTCGGCGACATCGACGCCGCCTTCGTGTGCGGGCCGGCCTCGATGATCGACGAGGTCGAGGCCGCGCTCAAGGCGGCCGGCCTCGACCCCCACCGCATCCATGCCGAGCGTTTCGGCGTGCCAGTGGCGCAGGCGCCGCGCCCGGCTGCGCGCGCGGACCAAGCCAGCCATGCCGGCACGGCGGAACTGGTGGTGGTGCTCGACGGCAAGCAGCACGCCATGCGCCTGCCGATGGCCAATGCCAATGTGCTTGACACCGCGCTGGCGGCCGKGCTGGACCTGCCCTACGCGTGCAAGGGCGGCGTCTGCTGTACCTGCCGCGCCAAAGTGCTCGAGGGGCAGGTCGAGATGGCGAAAAACTACACGCTCGAACCGTGGGAGATGGAAAAGGGCTTCGTGCTGACCTGCCAGGCCCGCGCCGTCACCGGGCGCGTGGTGGTGAGCTACGACKAACGCTGAGCAGCGCCGGGCTCCGGCGGCGCGCCGCAAGCGGCGCAACCGCGTGATTAAAATGGAAGCAGCCGCGCCACGCATCCATATACAATCACGCCCATGCAATACATCCATGTCGTCAACGGTGACGTAGCGGGCAACACGCTACGGCAAGCCCTCGCCCAGGCCGCCCGGCCCGACCCGGTCGTCGTGCTGCGCGACGACCTTGCCGTCGGCCCGATCGCCGACGTCGACAGCAGCGGCCTCGTCCGCTCCGGCTTCTGGCAGCGCGTGGCGCCGCGCAGCGACATCGACTTCGCCGCCGAGATGCAGCACGCGCTCACCCAGCTGCACGGCCTGCGCAAGGAAGAACTGGAGATCGCGCTCTGGCATGGCCAGAGCGCGTCCGACCAGCTGATGCTGCGCCGGGTGGTGTTCCATCTCTACCAGTCCCCCCAGCGCATCAACGAAGTCGCGATGGACCTGCGCGAACTGGAAATCCCCGCGCGCGGCAACCTGGCCGCCATCGGCATGTATCCCGCGGCGCGCCTTGCGCGGCGCTTTTCCACGATCGCCCCGGTTTCGGTGCTGCGCCTCGGCCGGCTTGGCTACGAGTGGCAGCAGAACGTCAAGGAGAACGCCGACGTGCGCCTGTGGAAGGGCAACACGCTGGTGCCCGCCGCGTACCACACGGTGGATGAGGTGATCCTGGAGCGCGCGCCGCTGGAATGGGCGCCGGCCGCGCAAGTGGTGGGCGCCGTGATGGGGGCCATCGAAGGGCTGCTGGCCAGCGACTGGTTCGTGTTCTGGCGCTGCCGGGAGCTGATCGGCGCCGGCCAGCTGGTGCTGCGCGGCAATGCCGAATCACTGCAGACCTGCGAGCTGCGCCGCAACCTGTCCGCCAGCGGCGAATAGGCCGGCAAGCCGGGAACAGCAGAATCAAGCTGAAACAAGCGGAAATAATCGGAAATAAGCGGACGTTTACATGGCCCGTACCAAGGCACCCGATTTCGAGGCGCAGCGCGAGCAGATCCTGGACCTGGCTGCCGCCGCTTTTGCCGCCAGCAGCTATCCCAGCACCTCAATGGCCGACCTGGCCGCCGCCTGCGGCACCTCCAAGGCGCGCCTCTATCACTACTACGAGAGCAAGGAAGCGATCCTGTTCGACCTGCTCGACCGCTACACGCGCCGGCTGATGCTGATCGTGACCGAGGTCGAGGCGGAGGCCGGACGCCGGGGACGCAGCGAGCAGGAGACCTTCGCCAACCTGATCCGCGCCTTCCTGGCCGAGTACGAAACCTCGCAAACCCGCCATGTCGCCCTGATCAACGACGTCAAGTTCCTGGCCGACGAGCAGCGCGACCAGATCCTCCGGCGCGAGCGCGACGTGGTGGCCGCCTTCTCGCGCCAGCTGCGCCGCGCCTACCCGGAGCGCGTCACCCACGACAACCAGGCCGCCCTCACCATGACGGTGTTCGGCATGATCAACTGGACCTTCACGTGGCTCAAGCCGGGCGGCAAGCTGTCCTACGCGGAGTTCGCCGAGATKGTGATCGACCTGCTGGCTGGCGGCCTGCCGGGCGCGCCCGCGGCCGCCGCCCCTTCGGCGCGCGGCGTAGCGTAGCGTCCGGGCGGCCGCCGCCCCCTCAGGACCAGTCCTCTTCCTCCTTGCGGCGGCGCTGGTCGCGGTCCTGGCGGAACATCTCCTGCAGCTCGTCGCGCGCCTGGCGCGCCAGCGAAACCAGCTTCTTCTGGTCCGTGTAATGCGGGTAGAAGCGATCGATGGCCGCGATATTGTGGCGGCGAAAGCGCAACGCCACCGAGCGCGCCTGGACCGGGTCGTAGCCCAGCCCCTCGAGCACGTGCCGCCCCAGCCGCAGCGATCCCTCGAACAGCTCGCGCTCGAACAGCTCCACGCCGCGGTCCTTGAGCTGGTAGATATGCGATACGTGCCGCGCCCGCGCGTAGATGCGCAGATGCGGGAAGCGCTCGCGCACTTTGTCGATCAGGGCCAGGCTCTCTTCCATGCCGTCGATGGCCACCACCAGGATGCGCGCGCGCTCGGCACCGGCCGACTCGAGCAGGTCCATGCGCGTGGCGTCGCCATAGAACACCTTGAAATCGTACTGCCGCAAGAATTCGATCTGGTCGGGATCGTGGTCCAGCACGGTGACGCCGATGCCTTGCGCATAGAGCAGGCGGCCGATGATCTGGCCGAAGCGGCCGAAGCCGGCAATCAGCACCGGGTTGTCCTGCGGCGCGATCACATCGTCAGGGCGCCGCGCCAGGCGCGCCAGCCGCGGTGCCACCAGGCGGTCGTAAGCCAGCAGCAACAGCGGCGTGACCACCATCGACAGCGCCACCACCAGCACCAGCAGGGCCTCGGTGCGCGCCGGCAGCAAGCCGGCGCCGCCGGCCACGCCGAACACCACGAAGGCGAACTCGCCGCCCTGCGAGATCAGCAAGGCGAACAACAGGCGCTGGCCGTGCGCGATGCCGAAGCGCGGCGCCAGCACGGCCAGCACCACGGTCTTCAACAGCACGAGGCCGGCCACCAGCGCCACCACCGTGCCCGGCGCCTGCATCAGCACGCCGAAGTCGATCGACATGCCCACCGCCATGAAGAACATCCCCAGCAGCAGGCCCTTGAACGGCTCCAGGTCGGCCTCGAGCGCATGCCGGTACTCGGAGTCCGCCAGCAGCACGCCGGCCAGGAAGGTACCCAGCGCCATCGACAGGCCCACGGCGTCCATCATCAGCGCAATGCCCACCACCAGCAGCAGCGCGAAGGCGGTGAACATCTCGCGCATGTCGGTGCGCGCGATGAAACGCAGCGCCGGGCGCACCAGGTAGCGCCCGCCCACGATCACGGCACCGATCACGCCCACCGCCTTGGCGGCGCCCAGCCAGCCCGCCGTGCCGGACGCGCCGGCTGCCCCGRCCTCGRCACCGCCGGCGGCAAGCAGCGGCAGCAGCGCGATCATCGGAATCGCGGCGATGTCCTGGAACAGCAGGATGCCGAAGCTGGCGGCGCCCGCCGGCGTGCCGAACAGGTTGCGCTCGGTCAGCGTGGCCAGCGCGATGGCGGTGGACGACAGCGCCAGCCCGAGCCCGGCCACCAGCGCCACCTGCCACGGCGCCCCCACCAGCGAGGCGACGCCGCCGATMAGCACCGCGCAGGCCGCCATCTGGCCGCCGCCATAGCCGAAGATCACGCGGCGCAGCTCCCACAGCTTCTTTGGCTCCAGCTCCAGCCCGATCACGAACATCATCAGCACCACGCCGAACTCGGAGAAATGCAGGATGGATTCGACATTGGTGACCAGGCGCAACGCCCACGGGCCGATCGCCACGCCGGCCAGCAGGTAGCCCAGCACCGCGCCCAGACCGAAGCGGCGGGCCACCGGCACAGCCACCACCGCGGCGACCAGGAAGACCACCAGCGCCACCAGGAAATCGTGTTGATCCATGGCGCGCTCCTCAGCCGGCCGCGACGCCGGCGGCGCCGCCGAGCACCATCGATACCCGGCCGATATGCTCGGCCAGCACGTCCTCGTCCACCTGGTTGGCGTCATGCAGGACCAGCGGCGTCAGCMAGTTCATGCCGCACAGCACGGCTGTCTGCGCCAGCGGCAGCATGTATTCGCCGATGCTGTGGCCGTGCGTGCCGTCGGGACCGTAGGAATCGGCATGTCCGCCGGTGCTGGCCACCACCAGCAGGGACTTGCCGCGCAGCGCCRTGCCGCCGGGGCCAAAGGCCCAGCCGCTTTCCAGCACATCGTCCATCCACAGCTTGAGCAGCGCCGGCATGCTGTACCACTGCACGGGGAACTGCAGCACCACCGTGCCCGCGCGCGCCAGCGCGCGCTGCTCCTCCACCACGTCGATGTCGTAGTCGGTATAGCGGGTGTAGAGATCGTGCACGGTGACAGCCGGCAACTTTTCCAGGGCCGAGGCCAGCGAGCGGTTGACGCGTGACTGATGCGGCCTGGGGTGGGCGTAGATGACGAGAATCGGTGGCTCGGCCTTGGGGTCCACAAAGAATCCTGAAAAACGTAAGGTGCGCCGCGCGAAACGACGGTCTTGCGATAAAAAAGAGGCCCAAGGCGCACCAGAATGGCACCCCGGGCCTGGCGCCSCGATGTTAAATCAGGGCAGGCCGGCTGGCGGCACTGGCGATGCCTCGATATGCGGCGTTGCAACAAACCCACATTCCAGGGGCTCGCCGGCTTCATGAAGCACAATTCAAGCTATTGATTTTATTGAATAAATCCCGATATTACAAAATGTAGCCAGCTTGGCCGTCCCGCTACCTTACGCGAGACTGACAATTCCACTACAATACTTTTTGCGTTGCAGCAAGATAGTGTTTGCCCTTGGCCAAGGCTTCCAAAGCCAGGCCGCACTCGAAAGTGCATGGACAAACACCTGCTGACTGCTATTTTTATACCTGATTACGTCGCGAGGAAAACAAAGTGAATCCGCTCGAACTGAGCAAGGCCGTCGGGGCCGTATCCGACGAAGATCTCCGCCGCGCAACCGCAGCCGCGCAGGCCTCGCATCGCCCCACCACCCTGGTGCGCGAGCTGGCCGCGCATCACCGCTCGCGTCTGCTCAAGCATTTCCTCGCCCTGGGCGAGGAGGATCGCCTGCTCCGTTTTGGCCAGTCGGTCGGCGACCATGTGATCGAGGCCTATGTCGACAGCATCGACTTCGACMACGACACCGTGTTCGGCGTCTACGACGAGCACCTTGAACTGATCGGCGTGGGCCACTTCGCCAACCTGCGCGACAACACCCAGGGCCGCGTTGCCGAATTCGGCGTGTCCGTGTCGCAGAGCGCGCGCGGCCGCGGCATCGGCAGCTCGCTGTTCGAGCGCGCCGCCATGCATGGCCGCAACAGCAATGTGCGCACGCTGTACATGCACTGCCTGTCGCGCAACGCCGCCATGATGCACATCGCCAAGAAAGCCGGCATGAAGGTGCAGTACGCTTATGGCGAGGCCGACGCCTACCTGGAACTGCCGCCCGCCGACACCGTCAGCCGCCTGACCGAGGCGCTCGACGAGCAGGTGGCCGACCTCGACTACATGGTCCGCCGCAACCTGCGCGATGCGCGCCGCTTCGGCCTGCGCTTCTGGCGCTCGATGCTGCCGCAAAAGCGCACGGCCTGACGGCATTGCGGCCTTGCCAGGATGGCGCGCCCGGCGGCGCGCCATTTTCATTGCCGCCCCGGCCGTCGCCTGCGCCCTTCAGCCCCCCGCCACCGGCAGCGCCGTCGTGTCCTTGATGCACTCCAGCGCGAAGCTCGAGCGCACGTCGATCACCGCCGGGTGGGCCAGCAGGTGGTCCTTCATGAAGCGCGCGAAGTGCTCCATGTCCTCGACGTAGACCTTCAGCAGCAGATCCATTTCCCCGGTCATGGCATGGCAGGCGGCCACCTCCGGCCAGATCGCGATGGCGGCGCGGAACAGGTCCAGCGGCGCCTTGCCCTTGGGCGCGCCACCATGCTTCTCCAGCCGCACGTTGATATAGGCCAGCAGCCCGAGCCCGATCCTGCCCGGCTCCAGCAGCGCCGCGTACTGGCGGATCACGCCAATCTCCTCCAGCCGCCGGATGCGCCGCAGGCAGGGGCTGGGCGACAGGTTCACGCGCTCGGCCACTTCCAGATTGGTMAGTCTCCCGTTGGCCTGCAGCACCTCCAGGATCTTCCTGTCGATCTTGTCCAGCTCCACCTTGCTCACGATATTGTTGCTCCGCAATATGTTTGACGGCAATTTTTTTGCGCAAATTTAGCAAGCTGTGCACAACTACGCAATTTTTTGTGTAGTCCGGACTATAGACGCAGCTTATCAGCCCCCCTCCCTGCCCCGGCCGCCGCCCCCCTGCACGGCCCCGTCGATCTGCGCGATCGCCTTCCGGGTGCACGATGCCGCCCCCGCCCATGGCCGTGCACTGGAACCGGGCGCCTGGGGCTTCGACAACAAGCGCGGCCCGATGGAACTGAACATCCCGGCCATCGAGGCCATCGAGGCCATCAAGGGTATCGGCGATTCGCTGATCTGCCTCGCCGACCGATGGGAAGGCAAGGATGGTGCCAAGGCTGGCGAGGCGGGCAATATCAGCATCTACGACGTGGACTTCGCACCGATCGCCCGCGCCAAAGAAAAAGCGCGACCACGGATGGTCGCGCTTTTTCTTGCCCGCGGCGCTGGTCTGCCGCGGGATCCTGCCAGGCATCGATCAGCCGCCGCGGCCCGAAGGCGCCGCCGGATTGGACGGGTTGCCGCGCTGGCCCCACTGGTCGTGCATCTTCTGCATGCCGGCGCGGATCTCGTCCATGGTCAGCTTGCCGTCGTGGTTGGCGTCGAGCTGGTCGAAGCGCTTGGCCAGGCGGGGAAAGCCGGCCTGGACCTCGGCCTTGGTCAAGGCACCGTCGGCGTTCTTGTCGGCCGCCTTGAAGCGCGCCTCGAAGTCAGCCTGCATGGCTGCGCGGCGCTGCTCCATGCTGGTCTTGTGGAACGCCGCCAGCTCGCTCTTGTCGAGCTTGCCGTCGTGGTTGGTGTCGATCTTGTTGAACAGCGCGTCGGCTTCGGCCTTGGAGATGGTGCCGTCGCCGTCGGTGTCGATCGACTTCATCCACATGCCGTCGCCGTGCCCCATATGGTGATGCATGCCGCCCTGTTGCGCCTGTTGCGCGCCGGGGGCGGGAGCTGCCGGCGCGGGTGCCGCGGTCTGCGCGAAAGCCGTGCCGCCCATCGCCAGKATCACCGCCGAAGCGGCCATGAAATTCCGGATCGAACGCGTCTTGAGATTGCCTTGCATGTCTTTGCTCCTTTTTCGTCTCGGTGGACTGGTAAGGATTAGAACGCACGGCAGGCAGGAAAGTTGGTCTCTCTAATACGTTGTTACGCGGCTCACAGTTAGGGMGCTCCTGCGTAAACCGCTGAAAGTATTGGTAAATATCCGGCCGATGGCGGTTACAAAGAGTCACCGCGGCAAACCCTGCCCTCGGGGCGGCAATCAGTCCTTCGCGGAAATGGGTTCGCCCGGGGCCCCGGTGGGCTGCGCCGGCGCCGGTTGCATGACCGGCTGCGCCTGCGGCGGCACGGCCGCGGGCATTGGCGTCGACAGCGGTGCCGCGGCGCCGGCCGGCAGCGAYGGCTGGCCCGCCGCGGCCGGACCGCGCGTGACGATGGCCGGCACCGGCAGCGCGATTTCCTGGCGCACGCCGTTGCGCTCGATCACCACGCCGCGGTCGCGGATCTCCACCAGGCGCAACTGCGCAGACAGCGCCGTGCCCGCGCGCACCGCCTTGGGCGGGCCGCCGTCGAGCGAGAGAATGGCCGCGCCAGCGCCGCTGCCGAGATCGGCCACCACGCCGATCAGCTGCACGTCGCGCACGCCCGACTGCGCGGCGCCGCCGAACAGCGTGCCGGCGGCGCCGGTCTCGACCGCCTCGGTCTGCGCCACGCGGGCGGTGCGCGGCACCGGGATCGTCTTCATCGCGCTGAACGTCAGCGCCCAGCGCGTGGCCAGCGCACACAGCGCGACGAACAGGACGAGCCCCGCCAGGCGCGGCAGCCAGAGGCCGGCAGGGTCGAGGCGAAAGGCGGGCCGCATGGAGAGTTGCACGGKGATCAGGGCTGCAGCAGGCTGCAAGGCGTGGAAAACGCCAAGCCTACCAGAGCCGCATGACAACTGTCTTCCCCGCGCCKGGACCTGGCAGGCCGCGCGCGGCCGGGATGCAGCGAGATGCCGCTTGCCCGCACGACCGGCCGCGGGTGAACATGCGGGCGCACGTCCGCAAAGCCGTCATGAAGTGGCGGTTATACTGTCTGGCGAGCCGCAGCGCCGCCMGCGTTCGAGGTCCCTGCGCTGCACCAGATATTCCAAAAGGCTATCCATGATGCGTAGGTTCGCTGCCAGCTTCGCCGATTCTTCCCGCCGTCCCGCCCGTTGCCAGTCCCGCCGCCAGTCGCGCGGCTTCACCCTGATCGAGATCATGGTCGTGATCGTGATCCTCGGCGTGCTGGCCGCGCTGGTGGTGCCCAAGATCATGAGCCGCCCCGACGAAGCCCGCATCGTCGCCGCGCGCCAGGACATCTCCTCGATCATGCAGGCGCTCAAGCTGTACCGCCTCGAYAACAGCCGCTACCCCACCACCGAGCAAGGCCTGGCGGCGCTGGTGGTCAAGCCCGCCACCGAGCCCATCCCCAACAACTGGAAGGGCGGCGGCTACCTGGAAAAGCTGCCCAAGGACCCCTGGGGCCATCCCTACCAGTACCTGAACCCGGGCGTGCGCGGCGAGATCGACGTGTTCAGCTTCGGCGCCGACGGCCAGGCTGGCGGCAGCGGCAATGACGCCGATATCGGCAACTGGGAATAGGGATCCGTCGCCAATGACCGCGGCGGGCATGCAGCCATGAACCTCCGGCCGCACGGCCGCCGGCGCCAGCCCGGCAGCCACGGCTTTACCCTGCTGGAGCTGCTGGTCGTGATGGTGATCGCCGGCATCGTGATCTCGCTGGTGGCCGTCAATGCCACACCCAACGAGCGCGGGCGCGTGCTCGACGACGGACAGCGCATCGCGCGCCTGTTCGAGCTGGCTCAGGAAGAAGCCCAGCTGCGCGCCCGCCCGATCGCCTGGGAAGCCAGTACGTCCGGCTGGCGTTTCCTGCAGGCCACCCCGGCCGGCTGGAGCCCGCTYGCCAGCGACGTCTTMGCGCCCGCCAAATGGCGCCTCCAGCTCGACAATGTCGCCGTGACCGAAGGCGGGCGCGGCAACAACGGCACGCGCCTTGTGTTCGGGCGCGAGCTGATCGACGGCCCCCAGCACGTGGTGCTGGTGCGTGGCGACATCCGCGTGGACGTGGCCGGCGACKGCACCGGCCGCTATTTCGCCAGCACGCCATGACGCGCCGCGCCGACGCACGCCGCGCGGCCCCGCCCGGGCGCGGCTTCACCCTGATCGAAGTGCTGGTCGCGCTGACCATCCTGGCCGTGGCGCTGACCRCCGCCATGCGCGCGATGGGCTCGATGATCGAGGCCAGCGCCTCGCTGCAGACGCGCATGCTGGCCGAATGGAGCGCCGAGAACCACTTCGCCACGCTGCGCCTGTCCAAGACCTGGCCMGAGCCCGGCACGCGCGGCTACGCCTGCCCGCAGGGCGGCGTCGCGCTGTACTGCGAGGAAACCGTCTCGGCCACGCCCAACCCCTCGTTTCGCCGCGTCGAGATCGCGGTCTACCCGTCCGGCGCCGACAAATCCGTGCGCMTGGCCTGGCTCGTCACCATCATTCCCAATGAAACGCGCAACCTGCTCTAGGCGCCCCGTGCGCCCCGTGCGCCGCGCCGCCGGCGCGCGTGGCTTCACGCTGCTGGAGATGCTGGTGGCCATCACCCTGCTGGCGGTGATCGCGGTCATCGCCTGGCGCGGGCTGGACGCGATGACGCGCAGCCGCGAGCGCCTGACCGACCACGACGAGCGCCTCAATTCGCTCAAGCTGCTGTATGGACAGTTCCAGTCCGACTGCGAGCACCTCGCCAGCCCCGCGCTGCTGCAGCGCAGCCCCGTCGAACTGGGCAACGGCCAGCTGCTGATGGTGCGCGACCGCCGCGACGAAGGCCGTCCCACGCAGTGGCAGGTGGTTGCCTACCGCCTCGACGGCAATACCGTGGTGCGCTCGGCCAGCCCCCCGGCGGACAACCGCAACGCTGTACAGTCGGCGCTGCAGACGCAGCGCCAGGCGGGCGGCGGCGGCAACCTGGCGCGCGCGCTGGTGGGCGATGCCGCCGGCCTGTCCGCACGCGTGTGGACCGAGCCGGGTGGCTGGCAGTCCGAGAACGGCCGCATCGCGGCGGCCCTGCTCAGCGGCAACGCCAGCGCCAGCGCCGTGGCCGCATCGGGCGCGGGCGCGAGCCTYGGCGTGGCCACCACGGCGGTGCGCGCCATCGAGCTCAGCCTCACGGCGCGCATGGGCGACGGCGACGCGCCCCGGCAGTTCCAGAAGATCTGCATGACCGGGCTATGAGCAAGCGCACCGCATCCTTCGCCCGCGCCCCGGGCCTGCCCTCGCGCCGCCGCCAGCGCGGCGCCGCCGTGGTGACGGCGCTGCTGGTGGTGACGCTGGCGGTGGTGGTGGTGTCCGGCATGCTGTGGCGCCAGCAGGTGCAGATCCGCTCCATCGAGAACCAGCGCCTGCTGGCCCAGGCCACCTGGATCGAGCGCGCGGCGGTCGACTGGGCCCGCCTGATCCTGCGCGACGACCAGCGCCGCACCAATGTGGACCAGCTCGGCGAGCCCTGGGCCGTGCCCATCGCCGAGACCCGGCTGTCCGACTTCCTCGGCGCCGCGCTGCGCACCGACCAGGAAGGCGAGACCTCCTTCCTCTCGGGACGTATCCAGGATGCGCAGGCCCGCTTCAACCTCAGCAACCTGGTGCTGTGGAGCGCCAGCGAAGCGCAGGGCCGCGTTGCCAGCGTCGACCCGTCCAGCCTGGCGATCTACCGCCGCCTGCTGCAGACGCTGGGCCTGAACGCGGCGCTGGCCGAGCCCACGGCGCGCTACCTGGTCAACGCAGCCATGGGCKGCGATGGCAACGGCGGCCGGCAAGGCCTGCGCGCGCCCGACGGCGCCGACGACCTGCTCGCCATTCCCGGCTACACGCCCGACATCGTGGCGACGCTGGAKCCCTTCGTCGACCTGCTGCCCGAGCGCACGCTGGTCAACGCCAACACCGCCGAGGCCGAAGTGCTGGCCGCGGTCATCGACAAGCTGCCGCTGGATCGCGCKCGCGAGCTGGTACGCCAGCGCGACCGCGCCTACTTCAACAACGTGGCCGACGTGCAGTCCCAGCTGCGCACGCTGGCACCGCAGGCCGACCCCAACACCGCCACCAGCACGCTCGATGTGCGCACCCACTATTTCCTGGTCTACGGCCTGATCCGCCACGAGCGCGCCACCCGCATGCAGGTCTCGCTGGTCTATCGCGGCGAGGTGATGGGCAATGCCAACACCACCCGGGTGGTCTGGGTACGCGATCTGGAGCGCATGCCCGAGCCACGCTGAGGCCCCGGCGCGCCCTTTGTTTCCCCCCTTCCGGGTGGCGCCCCGGATACCTCCGGCGACCCCGCCGGCTGCCGCCAAAGGCGCTTGCCTGCAAGCCTTGCGGGCGCTCGAGGGCAGCTGTCACACAGATACGTATTGACGCCAATTCGTCACACAGGCAAGGTATGCTCCGGCCCGGCGCAAGCGTAGTCCGAGCGGTAGTCCAGCTCTTGCGCTTCCATCAGTGCAGTGCCGCCGGCGGCAACGCAGCCGGCGTCTTTCGCGTAGCGGAGCGGTCCGCCGCGCGGGCCGCCCGTCCCCCGCCATCGTTCATCGACGCCATTGCTGGCGCAGTAGCAAGGAAATCTTGAGCACCACCCTGTACGTCCGCCTGCCGCACAGGCCGCACGACCAGCCGCAACCCTGGCACTTCGGCGCCTTGCCGTTCGCGCTGGTGCGTGCGGCCGTGGCCGGACGCGGCCGTCGCCAGGGGCCCCAGGCGGCCCCGCAGCTGTTGCGCGAAGGCCACGCTCCCATTGCCGAACTGCCCGCGGCCGAACGGCTGGTCCTGATCCTGGCCGCCAGCGACGTACTGCTCACCCAGGCATCGGTGCCGCCGCTGGCGCCGGCGCGCCTCAAGCTGGCGCTGCCCAACCTGGTGGAAGATGTGCTCGCCACCGACGCCCAGCTCAGCCATATCGCCGTCGGCCCCGCGCTGGATGCGCCGGCCGGCAAGCCTGTGGCCGGCGCCCGCAAGCGCCTGCTGATGGTGACCGACCGCGCCTGGCTGCGCGCCGTGCTGGACGCTTTCGCCGAGCACCGCCATCGCCGCCGGCACGTGCTGCCGGCGCAGCTGTGCCTGCCCTTGCCGGCGCAGGGTGCCGCGCAGGCCCCGCAGGACGACGGCGCAGCCGCCGAAGACAGCACGCCGATGGCGGCCCTGGCGCTCGAGGCCGCCACGCTGACCAGCGCCTCGCCCCTGTTCGACACAGCGGGCGTGCCCGCGGCCGAGCAGCCCCCCCGCTTCTGGCAGCTGACCGTGCGCAGCGGCGAGTACGCCGKCTACGGCCTGCTGCTGGGCAACGACGCCCTCGGCGCCTGGCAAGGCCTGGCCCCGCCCGGCGACTGGTATGCCGCGCCGCAGGCGCTGGCGCAGGGCGCCCCGCAAGGCGCGCGCGCGCTCGGCTGGCGCGTGTGGATCGAGGGCGCGCGGGCCAGCCTGCTCGATCCCGCGCTCGACCTGGCCCAGTTCGAATTCGCCCAGGGCCGTGCCGACCGCTGGAACCTGAAGGCCTGGCGCCTGCCGCTGGCGCTGGCCGCTGGCCTGCTGCTGGTGCAGCTGATCGGCATGAATGTGCAGTGGCTGATGATGAGCCAGGAAGAAAAGCGCCTGCAGGCCGGCCAGGAGCAGGTCTTGCGCAGTGCCTTCCCGCAGATCCCGGTAGTGATCGACGCGCCGCTGCAGATGCGCCGCCAGGTCGACCAGTTGCGCCTGGCCTCCGGGCGCAGCACGCCCGACGATTTCCTGCCGCTGGCCGACCGCTTCGGCCAGGCCGCCCGCCAGCTCGCGCCCGACGCGCTGCTGGCGCTCGAGTACCGCGGGCACACGCTCTACGCCACGCTCAAGCCCGGCGCCAATGCCGAGGCCCTGCGCAGCGCGGCGCGCCAGTCCGGCCTGGCCATGGAGCCGGACAACAGCCCGCCGGACGCCACGCGCGGCAATACGCCGGCCGGCACGCGCTGGTCGATCAAGCCCAGCCTGTGAGCGCGGAGCGCCAAGTGAACCCGATGAAAGACACCGCATCCAAGCCCGGCTCCGCCGCCCGCCCGCGCGCCGCCGAGCGGCTGGCGCGCCTGCGCCCGCGCGTGCCGCAGCGCTGGCAGGAGCGTTTCCAGGCCTTCTGGTCGGCACGCAACCCGCGCGAGCAGGCCATCCTGGCCGGCGGCGGCACCGTGCTGGCGCTCGTGATCGGCTACAGCGTGCTGTGGGAGCCCGCCGCCGACGGCCGCGCCAGGCTGGCGCGCAGCCTGCCGCAGCTGCGCGGCGACCTGKCCGAGATGGAAACGCTCGCGCAGGAAGCGCGCGGCCTGGCCGCCAGCCCGGCGCCATCGCTGCGCGGCGAGGCGCTGACGCAGGCGCTGCAGGACAGCCTGGCCCAGCACGGCCTGAAGGCCACGCGCCTGGCCAGCACCGGCGACAACGGCGTGCAGCTCCAGCTCGACAAGGTCCCGTTCGGCGCCGTGGCCAGCTGGCTGCAGGACGTGCGCCAGCAACAGCGGCTCAAGGTAACCGACACGCGCATCGTCTACGTGGGCGCCACCGMCATGGTGAACGTCACCGCTACCCTGCAAGGCCCGGCCGCCAATCCGGGCGGGCGAGGCTGATGGCGCGCCTGGAGGCGCTCCGGCTGGCCCGCCGCGGCATGCGCAGCCCGCGCGGCTGGCGCCGCCTGGGCTGGCTTGCGCTGGGCCTGGCGACGGTCGCGCTGACGGTGCTGGCGGCCTTTCCCGCGGCCTGGATCGCCGACGGCATMGCCACCCGGAGCCAGCGCCGCGTGCTGCTGGCCGACGCCGAGGGCTCGCTGTGKAACGGCAGCGCGACGCTGGCGCTGTCCGCCGGCGCCGGCAGCGAGACCGCCACCGTGCTGCCCGGGCGGCTGCACTGGTCGGTGGCGTTCTGGCCGCTGCTCACCGGCACCCTGCGCCTGGTGGTCACGCATTCGGAAGCGATGAGCGGCCCGGTGGGCGTGGCAGTCACGCCGCTGGGCTGGACCGCGCAGGCGGGCGCCATCCGGCTGCCGGCTGCGCTGCTCGAAGGCGTTGGCGCGCCGTTCAACACCCTGCGCCCGGACGGCCTGATGCGCATCGACTGGTCCATGCTGCAGGGCCGCTTCTTCCGCCGCGCGGGCGACAGCGGCGGCGGTGGCATGACCGGCCACCTGACGCTGCGCCTCGAGCAAGTATCATCGGCTGTCAGCCGGGTGCGCCCGCTGGGCAGCTACCGCGCGGAGATCGACTGGGGCGGCGCCGACGGCAAGATAGAGCTGACAACCCTTGCCGGGCCGCTGCGCCTGCAAGGCAGCGGCATCCTGGGCCGCCAGGCACGCTTCGAGGGCACGGCCAGCGCCGACCCCGACGCCGCCGCGCAATTGGTGGGCCTGTTGAGCCTGCTGGGACGACGTGAGGACAATGTGACACGGCTGCGCTTCTGACCCGGCGGCAGGCGCGCCCCGCGCGCTCMTGCCGCCCGCAGCCCGGAACCGATTATGAAAACCCAAGCTCTACGACTCTCGTTCAAGACCCGCTGCGCCCGCGCCACCGCGCTGGTGTGCGGCCTCTCCCTGCTGGCGCCGGCGCCGCTGTGGGCCCAGCAACCGGCCCCGCAACCGGCGCAGCCGCCGGCCCAGCCCGGCCAGCCACCCGACCTGACCCCGCGCAACCGCGACCAGGTCGTGCTCAACTTCGTCAACGCCGACCTGGAATCGGTGGTGAAGGCGGTGGGGCAGGCCACCGGCAAGAATTTCGTCATCGACCCGCGCGTCAAGGGCTCGGTGAACCTGGTGACCGAACAGCCGGTATCGCGCTCGCAGGCGCTGGAAACGCTGGGTTCGGTGCTGCGCATGCAGGGCTATGCGATGGTCGAGAGCAATGGCTTCACCAAGGTGGTGCCGGAAGCCGACGCCAAGCTGCAGGGTTCGCCGATCGTGGTCGGCGGCGGCCGCTCGCGCGGCGACCAGGTCGTGACCCAGGTGTTCCGCCTCAACTATGAGTCGGCCAACAACCTGGTGCCGGTGCTGCGGCCCATGATCGCCCCCAACAACACCATCACCGCCTACCCGGGCAACAACACGCTGGTCATCACCGACTACGCCGAGAACCTGCAGCGCCTGGCCCGCATCATCGCCGCCATCGACGCGCCGGCCTCCGGCGAGGTCGAACTGGTGCCGCTCAGGAACGCCATCGCCAGCGACGCCGCGCTGGTCCTGCAGAAACTGCTGGACCCGGGCGCGGCGGGCGGTGCCGGCGGCGCGGTGCCCGGCGGCGACGTCTCCCTGCGCACCACCGTGGTGGCCGAGCCGCGCAGCAATGCGCTGATGATCCGCGCGTCCAGCCGCGCGCGCCTGCAGCAGGCGCGCCAGCTGATCGAGAAGCTCGACCAGCCCTACGCGCKGGCGGGCAACATCTGGGTGGTGCCGCTGAAGAACGCAGAGGCCACCAAGCTGGCGCAGACCTTGCGCGCCATCGTGGCCGCCGACAGCTCGTTCAGCACCGGCCAGCCTGGCACGTCCGGCGCCGCCGGCGTGGGCTCCACCGGTACCGGCGGCCTGCTCAACACCTCCACGCCCGCCAGCGGCCAGTACACCGGCGGCACCACGGGCAGCATGCGCAGCGGTTCGGGCTCGGGCTTCGGCGMCGGCGGCGGCTCGGCCTTCTCGGCCTCGTTCGCCACCACCAACCTGCCCACCACGGGCGGCATCATCCAGGCCGACCCCGCCACCAACTCGCTGATCATCACCGCCAGCGAACCGGTCTACCGCAACCTGCGCGCCGTGATCGACGACCTCGACGCGCGCCGCGCGCAGGTCTACATCGAGTCGATGATCGTGGAGGTCTCCTCCACCCAGACCGGCCAGCTCGGCATCCAGTKGCAAGGCCTGATCAACTCGCGCGGCAGCAATACCAACGTCTTTGCCGGCACCAACTTCGGCACCGGCGGCCAGAACATCATCAACCTGACGGGCGCCGCCGCCGCGATCAATGCCGGTGGCGTCGCGGCCATTCCTGCGGTGTCGGKCCTGATCCCGGACCTGGCCGGCCTGAACCTCGGCCTCGTCAACAAGGCCATGGGCCTGGGGGCGCTGCTGCACGCGCTGGGCGCCGAYGGCAGTGTCAACCTGCTGTCCACGCCGAACCTGATCACGCTGGAGAACGAAGAAGCCAAGATCCTGATCGGCCAGAACATCCCGATCACCACCGGCTCCTATGCGCAGACCGGCAGCGCCGCCACCGTCACGCCGTTCCAGACCTTCGACCGCAAGGACGTCGGCATCACGCTGCGGGTCAAGCCGCAGATCACCGACKGCGGCCTGGTGAAGATGCAGATCTACCAGGAGTCGTCCTCCGTGGTCGCAGGCACCGCCTCGCTCACGCAGGGCCCCACCACCAATGTTCGCTCGATCGAGACCAACGTGCTGGTGGACGACGGCCAGATCATCGTGCTCGGCGGCCTGATCGAAGACACCTACGGCGACGGCGTGCAGAAGGTGCCGGGCCTGGGCGACCTGCCGCTGATTGGCGGCCTGTTCCGCTACGAGAACAAGAACCGCGGCAAGACCAACCTGCTGGTGTTCCTGCGACCCTACGTGATGCGCACCGCCGGTGCCACCGACCGCCTCACGCAGGACCGCTACGACTACATGCGCGGCCTGCAGCAAAGCTACGTCTCGCCCAACATCATGACGCGCGACACCAACACGCCGGTGCTGCCGCCGGCCGATGCGCCGATGACGCCCTTCGTCGACCCGCGTTCGCGCGGGCCGGTGCCGGGCCCGCTGCCGCTGGAGCAGACGCTGCCGCAGTCGCGCCAGCAGCCGGCGCCGGGCGCGCCGGGCGCCGGCAGCGGCACCGTGGACGCCGCCCGCGGCGGGAACTGAGACACGCCATGGCAACTAGCATCGCCCCTGCCGGCGCGCCGGCCGCAACGCCCGAGGCGGCGCTGGAGCCGCCTTCGACCATGGCCGCGCGCCTGGTCCCCTACGGCTTCGCGCGCGAGGCGCGCCTGCTGATCGCGCACCAGCAYGCGGACGGGCTGGAGGTCTGGGTCAGCCGCGCCACCTCGCCCGCGGCGCTGGCCGAGCTGACGCGMGTGCACGGGCCGCTGCACCTGCGCGTGCTGGAACCGGATGCGCTMGAACTGGCCATGTCCGAGGCCTACAACCGCCAGGACAGCGGCAGCGCCGCGCAGGTGGTGGGCGAGGTGGAGGGCGAAGTCGACCTGTCGCGCCTGATGCAGGACATTCCCGCCGTGGAAGACCTGCTCGAATCCGAGGACGACGCGCCCATCATCCGCATGATCAATGCGCTGCTCACGCAGGCCGCGCGCGAAGGCGCCTCGGATATCCATATCGAGCCGTTCGAGTCGTCCTCGGTGGTGCGCTTTCGCGTGGACGGCACGCTGCGCGACGTGGTGCGCCCGAAGAAGGCGCTGCACGGCGCGCTGATCTCGCGCATCAAGATCATGGCGCAGCTCGACATCGCCGAGAAGCGCCTGCCGCAGGACGGCCGCATCACGCTGCGCGTGGGCGGGMGTCCGGTGGACGTACGCGTCTCGACCCTGCCCACCGGCCACGGCGAACGCGCGGTGCTGCGCCTGCTCGACAAGGAAGCCGGCCGCCTCGACCTGGCCAAGCTCGGCATGGCGCCCGGCACGCTGGGCGGCTTCGATCACCTGATCCGCCAGCCGCACGGCATCGTGCTGGTGACCGGGCCGACCGGCTCGGGCAAGACCACCACGCTGTACGCCGCGCTGTCGCGCCTCGATTCGCGCACCACCAACATCATKACGGTGGAAGACCCGATCGAGTACGACCTCGACGGCATCGGCCAGACCCAGGTCAACCCGCGCATCGACATGACCTTCGGCAAGGCGCTGCGGGCCATCCTGCGCCAGGACCCGGACGTGGTGATGATCGGCGAAATCCGCGACCTCGAAACCGCGCAGATCGCGGTGCAGGCCTCGCTCACCGGCCACCTGGTGCTGGCCACGCTGCACACCAACGATTCCGCCTCGGCGGTGACGCGGCTGGTCGACATGGGCATCGAGCCCTTCCTGCTGTCGTYGTCGCTGMTCGGCGTGCTGGCGCAGCGGCTGGTACGCCGGCTCTGCCCGCACTGCAAGCGCGAGGAAGTGATCGAAGTCACGCCCGAGGAAGCCGATGCCCTGCTCGCCCAGGGCAAGCCGTTGCAGCGCGTGTGGCACGCGGTGGGCTGCGACAAGTGCGGACATTCCGGCTACCAGGGCCGCATGGGCGTGTACGAGCTGCTGAGCGTCGACGATGAGATCCGCACCATGATCCACCGGCAGTCGCCCGAGTCCGAGATCAAGAAGGTGGCACTCGCGCATGGCACGCACACCATGCGCGGCGATGCGCAGCGCTGGATCGACAGCGGCGCCACCGCGCTGGAAGAAGTGCTGCGCGTGACGCGCGACTAGCAGGACACCCGAGCAAAACCATGCCCGCCTATCGTTACGAGGCCGTTGACGCCGCCGGCAAGACCGACCGCGGGGTGATCGAKGCCGACAGCCCCAAGCAGGCCCGCGGCCAGTTGCGCGCACGCGGCCTGACCCCGCTCAACGTAGACCCGCTGGCCGGCGTCGGCGGCGTGCAGAAGAGCAGCACGGCGTCCTTCGTGCGGCGCCTGTCCACCCAGGAGCAGGCGCTGTTMACGCGCCAGCTCGCCAGCCTGATCGTGGCCGGCCTGCCGCTGGACGAAGCGCTGGCCGCGCTGGCCGACCAGGCCGAGCGCCGCTACGTGCACGAGCTGCTGGCGGGCATCCGCGCCGAGGTGATGGGCGGCAGCTCGCTGTCGCTGGCGCTGCAGCAGCATCCGCGCGATTTCCCCGACATCTACCGCGCGCTGGTCTCGGCCGGCGAGCACTCCGGCCACCTCGGCCTGGTGCTGGAAAAGCTGGCCGACTACATCGAGACGCGCAACACGCTCACCGCCAAGATCAGGCTGGCCTTCACCTACCCGGCCATCGTCACCGTGGTGGCCTTCGCCATCGTGATCTTCCTGCTTTCCTACGTGGTGCCGCAGGTGGTGAGCGTGTTCGCCAACACCAAGCAGAAGCTGCCCACGCTGACCATCATCATGCTGGCGCTGTCGGATTTCGTGCGCAACTGGTGGTGGGCCGCGCTGGCCTTCATCGTCGCGGTGGCGTTCGGCATCCGCAGCCTGCTGCGCCAGCCCGGGGTGCGGCTGTCGTGGCACCGCTGGCTGCTGACCGCGCCGCTGCTGGGCAAGCTGATCCGCGGCTACAACACCGCGCGCTTCGCCAGCACGCTGGCCATCMTGGTGTCGGCCGGCGTGCCCATCCTGCGCAGCCTGCAGGCAGCCGGCGAGACCCTGACCAACGAAGCGCTCAAGGACAACGTGGACGACGCCACCACGCGTGTGCGCGAAGGCGCCTCGCTGGCGCGCGCGCTGGCCGCGCAGAACCAGTTCCCGCCGGTGCTGGTGCACCTGATCCGCTCGGGCGAGGCCACCGGCAACCTGCCGGTGATGCTGGAGCGCGCCGCCCAGGGCGAAGGCCAGGAACTGGAGCGGCGCACGCTGTTCCTCACCAGCCTGCTGGAGCCGCTGCTGATCCTGAGCATGGGTGTGGTGGTATTGCTGATCGTGCTGGCGGTGCTGATGCCGATCATCGAGATCAACCAGCTGGTGCGGTAGCGCCCGAGGCCGGCTGAGGCAGGCAGAAATGAAAACGGCGCCGGAATGACMGGCGCCGTTTCTCCTTGCTTCTCTTCTGCCCTTGACGGCGTGCGGGCCGCGGCGCGCCACACATGGCACGCCTGTTACCCGCGGTCCCTGGCCTATTCGGCAGCCTTGGCCGTCTTCTTCGGGGCGCGCTTGGCCGGTGCCTTCTTGGCGGCCGGCTCGGCAGCCTTCTTCGCGGGCGCAGCCTTTTTGGCGGGTGCGGCCTTTTTGGCGGGCGCGGCCTTTTTCACCGCCGCGGCCTTCTTGGCAGGTGCCGCGGCCTTCTTGGCCGGAGCCTTCGGCTTGGCTTTCGCCTTGGCCTTCGGTTTTGCCTCGACCAGGGGCTYGGCGCCTTGCGCGGCTTCGGCGGCTTCGGCGGCTTCGGCTACTTCAGCAGCTTCGGCCACCGGGGTCGCCTCAACCGTCTCGACCGTCTCGACCGTCTCGACCACTTCGTCCGCCTTGCGCGCTTCGGCCGGCTCGACCGCTTCGACCGGCCTGGCCGGCTTGACCGGCCTGGTCACCTCGACCCGCTCTACCACCGGCGCGATCACGGTCGCGGAAGGCGCTACGAAGAGCGACCGGTCCATCGGCCACGGGGTCTCGCTCAGCGTGACTTCGGGCTTGGGCGGCTTGCGGCGGCGCGCGGCGTTCGTCGCACCGGCATCGCCTTCCGTCAGTTCGCCTTCCATCGACTCGGCATCATCGAAGCCGTCCTGCGCCAGCGCGAGGGCGTCCAGCGGATCGACCACGAACGAAGGCACGTCATCGCTCTCGTCCGCCTGCGCAGCGTGCTCGGGCAGCGGCGCGGGCTGGATCGGCAGCGCAGGCTGCTGCGCCGGCGCGGGACGCGCACCGTGCGCCTGCTGGGAAGCATGGCGATCGCCGCCCTGGCGGCCGTCGCCGCGGCGGTTGTCGCCGCGACGGCTGTCGCGGTTTTCACGGTTGTCGCGGTTTTCGCGGTTGTCGGGCTGGCGGCTTTCGCGGTTGTCGCCCTGGCGATTGTCCGGCTGGCGGCCTTCGCGGTTGTCGGTCTGGCGATTGTCGGGCTGACGGCCTTCGCGGGTGTCGGCCTGGCGATTGTCGGGCTGACGGCCTTCGCGGGTGTCGGCCTGGCGATTGTCCGGCTGACGGCCTTCGCGGTTGTCGGTCTGGCGATTGTCGGGCTGACGGCCTTCGCGGTTGTCGGTCTGGCGATTGTCGGGCTGACGGCCTTCGCCTTGGCGGTTGTCGCGGTTGTCGCGGTTGTCGCGGTTCTCGCCCTGGCGGGCGTCACGATTGTCGCGGCTCTCCACCTGGCGGCTTTCGGTCGGCCGGCTTTCTGCCGGGCGGCTCTCGGCCGGGCGATTGTCGCGGCTGTCGCCCTGGCGGCCTTCGGCCGGGCGGCTCTCGCCTTCGCCTTGCTTCGAACGGCGCTTGAGGCGCACCCACAGCGTCTTGTTGTTGCCGCCGTTACGCGTCTCGACTTCGAACAGGCCAGTGGCGGCCACCAGCTCGGAGAGCTTGCCGTAACCGTAGTTGCGCGAGTCGAATTCCGGCGCCTGCTTGGCGATATGGGTACCCATGCCGCCCAGCGTGGACCAGCCCTCTTCGTCGGACACGGCCTGCGAAGCGTTCTGCAGCAAGCGCACCAGGCGCGAATCCTGGCGCAGCTCGCCGCTGTTGCGCTTGCGCGCGGGCGCGGCGGTGCCATCCGCCTCCGTGTCGGTATCGGCATCGCTGTCGGCGGCGCGCAGCACGTCGGCGTAGATGAATTTGTCGCAGGCGGTGACGAACGGCTTGGGCGTCTTGCGCTCGCCGAAGCCATACACGGTCAGGCCCTGCTCGCGGATGCGCGAGGCCAGGCGCGTGAAATCGCTGTCGCTGGAGACGATGCAGAAGCCGTCGAAGCGGCCCGTGTACAGCAGGTCCATCGCGTCGATGATCATCGCGCTGTCGGTGGCGTTCTTGCCCACCGTGTAGCGGAACTGCTGGATCGGCTGGATCGAGTGCGAGAGCAGGCGCTCCTTCCAGCTGGCGAGATTGGGCTTGGTCCAGTCGCCGTAGATGCGCTTGACGGCGGCCACGCCGTACTTGGCGACTTCGGCCAGCAAGCCTTCGACGATGGCGGGCGCCGCATTGTCGGCGTCGATCAGCACGGCCAGGGTGGCGGTGCCCTGGCGGGAGGAAATGGTCATTTAGGATCCTGGAGGCCGGTCGGCCTCGGGTAGGGCGGGTTGCACCGTGGCGCGCTCCCTCGGGATATGGCGCACGGTCCGCATCTGCCCGTTCGTTGTGCAAACTGTTTGCAGCGCAGTGTACACGCGAAGCCGTGACAACATGGGAAAGCGCGCCCGCGGCTGGCGCATTTATTGCTGCATCGCAAGGTGCCGCCTCTCCGGGGCCGGTGCTACCATGCTGCAAAGAGACACGGTCGTCCTATGCCTTCACGAGAGGCTGCGCACGGCCGCCCACAACTGAAGTGAGTCGGCGATCCCGACTGCATTCCCCATAGAGGAGCACCTATGAATGCCCCCTTGACTCCGCCGGTCAGCGACGCCATCCGCCGCGCGCTCGAAAACGTTTCCCTGGACGACAAATACACGMTCGAACGCGGCCGCATCTATATCAGCGGCATGCAGGCCCTGGTGCGCCTGCCGATGCTCCAGCGCGAACGCGACCGCGCCGCCGGGCTCAACACCGCGGGCTTCATTTCCGGCTACCGCGGCTCGCCGCTGGGCGGGCTGGACCAGTCGCTGTGGAAGGCCAAGAAGCACCTRGCCGCCCACGACATCGTGTTCCAGCCGGGCCTGAACGAAGACCTCGCCGCCACGTCGGTATGGGGATCGCAGCAGGTCAATATGTACCCGGACGCGAAGTTCGACGGCGTGTTCGGCATGTGGTACGGCAAGGGCCCCGGCGTGGACCGCACCGCCGATGTCTTCAAGCACGCCAATTCGTCCGGCTCCTCGAAGCATGGCGGCGTGCTGGTGCTGGCGGGCGACGATCACGCCGCCAAGTCCTCCACGCTGGCGCACCAGTCCGAGCACATCTTCAAGGCCTGCGGGCTGCCGGTACTGTTTCCGTCCAATGTGCAGGAGTACCTCGACTTCGGCCTGCACGGCTGGGCCATGAGCCGCTATTCCGGACTGTGGGCGGCGATGAAGTGCGTAACCGACGTGGTGGAATCGTCGGCCTCGGTCGAACTCGATCCGCATCGCGTGGAGATCGTGCTACCCGAGGATTTCGCGGTGCCGCCGGGTGGCCTCAATATCCGCTGGCCGGACCCGCCGCTCGAACAGGAAGCCCGCCTGCTGGACTTCAAGTGGTACGCCGGCCTGGCCTATGTGCGCGCCAACAAGATCGACCGCATCGAGATCGATTCGCCACAGGCGCGCTTCGGCATCATGACCGCCGGCAAGGCGTATCTCGACACCCGCCAGGCCCTGTGCGACCTGGGCCTGGACGAAGAGACCTGCGCGCGCATCGGCATCCGCCTGTACAAGGTGGGCTGCGTGTGGCCGCTGGAGGCGCACGGCGCGCGCGCGTTCGCCGAAGGCCTGCAGGAAATCCTGGTGGTCGAGGAAAAGCGCCAGATCATGGAGTACGCGCTCAAGGAAGAGCTGTACAACTGGCGCGACGACGTGCGCCCCAAGGTCTACGGCAAGTTCGACGAGAAKGACAACGCCGGCGGCGAGTGGTCGATMCCGCAAAGCAACTGGCTGCTGCCGGCGCACTATGAGCTGTCGCCGGCCATCATCGCGCGCGCCATCGCCACGCGCCTGGAGAAGTTMGAACTGCCGTCCGACGTGCGCGCACGCATCGCCGCGCGCATCGCGGTGATCGACGCCAAGGAGAAGAGCCTGGCGGTGCCGCGCGTGACGGCCGAGCGCAAGCCCTGGTTCTGCTCGGGCTGCCCGCACAACACGTCGACCAACGTGCCCGAKGGCTCGCGCGCGATGGCCGGCATCGGCTGCCACTACATGACGGTGTGGATGGACCGCAACACCAGCACCTTCAGCCAGATGGGCGGCGAAGGCGTGGCGTGGATCGGGCAGATGCCGTTCGCCGGCGCCAAGCACGTGTTCGCCAACCTGGGCGACGGCACCTACTTCCACTCCGGCCTGCTGGCGATCCGCGCCTCGATCGCGGCCAACGTCAACATCACCTACAAGATCCTCTACAACGACGCGGTCGCCATGACCGGCGGCCAGCCCATCGACGGCAAGCTGTCGGTGCAGGACGTGGCCAACCAGGTCGCGGCCGAAGGCGCGAAGCAGATCGTCATCGTCACCGACGAGCCGGACAAGTACAGCGCCGCCATCAAGCTGCCGCAAGGCGTGGAAGTGCATCACCGCGACKAGCTGGACAAGATCCAGCGCGAGCTGCGCGAAGTGCCGGGCTGCACGATCCTGATCTACGACCAGACCTGCGCCACCGAGAAGCGCCGCCGCCGCAAGCGCGGCACCTATCCGGACCCGGCCAGGCGCGCCTTCATCAACGATGCGGTCTGCGAAGGCTGCGGCGACTGCTCGGTCAAGTCCAACTGCCTGTCGGTGGAACCGCTGGAGACCGAGTTCGGCACCAAGCGGCAGATCAACCAGTCGTCGTGCAACAAGGACTTCTCCTGCGTCAACGGCTTCTGCCCGAGCTTCGTCACGGCCGAAGGCGCGCAGGTGAAGAAACCCGAGCGCCACGGCATATCGATGGAGAGCCTGCCTGCGCTGCCGTTGCCTGAACTACCCGGCCTCGATCATCCGTACGGCGTGCTGGTCACCGGTGTCGGCGGCACCGGCGTGGTCACCATCGGCGGCCTGCTCGGCATGGCTGCGCACCTGGAGGACAAGGGCGTCACCGTGCTCGATATGGCGGGCCTCGCGCAGAAAGGCGGCGCCGTGCTCTCGCACGTGCAGATCGCCGCGCGGCCCGAGCAACTGCACGCCACCCGCATCGCCATGGGCGAGGCGGACCTGGTGATCGGCTGCGACGCCATCGTCAGCGCCACCGACGATGTCATCTCCAAGACCCAGGTCGGCCGCACGCGCGCCATCATCAACACCGCGCAGACACCCACGGCCGAGTTCATCAAGAACCCGAAGTGGCAGTTCCCCGGCGTGTCGGCCGAGCAGGATGTGCGCAACGCGGTCGGCGAGTCCTGCGACTTCATCAATGCCGGCGCCCTGGCCGTGGCACTGCTGGGCGACACCATCTACACCAACCCGCTGGTGCTGGGCTATGCCTGGCAAAAAGGCTGGCTGCCGCTGTCGCTCGACGCCATGGTGCGCGCGATCGAACTCAACGGCGTCGCGGTGGAGAAGAACAAGGCCGCCTTCGACTGGGGCCGCCACATGGCGCACGACCCGGAACACGTGCTGTCGCTCACCGGCAAGCTCAAGAGCACCGCCGAGGGCGCCGACGTGGTCAAGCTGCCCACCTCCTCCGGTGCGCTGCTGGAGAAGCTCATCACGCGCCGCGCCGAGCATCTCGCCGCCTACCAGGACGCCGCCTACGCGCAGACCTTCCGCGCTGCCGTGAACAACGTGCKCGCGAAGGAAATCGAACTGGTCGGCAGCGCCAAGCCGCTGCCGCTGACCGAGGCAGTGGCACGCAACCTGTCCAAGCTGATGGCCTACAAGGACGAGTACGAGGTCGCCCGCCTCTACACCGATCCGGTCTTCCTCGACAAGCTGCGCAGCCAGTTCGAGGGCGAGCCCGGGCGCGACTACCAGCTGAAGTTCTGGCTGGCACCGC
This sequence comes from Cupriavidus sp. 05T41, assembly GCF_056396525.1. Taxonomy (NCBI): domain Bacteria; kingdom Pseudomonadati; phylum Pseudomonadota; class Betaproteobacteria; order Burkholderiales; family Burkholderiaceae; genus Cupriavidus; species Cupriavidus sp. 05T41. The sequence continues at coordinate 8,989 of NZ_JBFTLQ010000062.1, read as the reverse complement.
CGCTGCTKGCCAAGCGCGACGAAAAGGGCCACCTGGTCAAGCGCGCTTTCGGCCCGTCCACCATGACCCTGTTCCGCCTGCTGGCGAAACTCAAGGGCCTGCGCGGCGGCCCGCTCGACGTGTTCGGCAGGACCGCCGAGCGCCGCACCGAACGCGCGCTGATCGGCGAGTACCGCGCGCTGCTCGACGAGCTGACACGGGACCTGAGCCCGGCCAACCACGCGACCGCTGTCGCGCTGGCAAACCTGCCCGACGACATCCGCGGCTTCGGCCACATCAAGGATGACAACCTGGTCAAGGTGCGCTCGCGCTGGTCGGCGCTGCTGGAACAGTTCCGCCATCCGGAGACGGCGCAGCAGGTGGCATGAGGTGAAGCTCGGKCGCAGCCTTGCGGCGGCGCCCCGGTTGTCGTCAAACCCCGCGTTATTCGTAGCGCGGGGTTTTTTTTGGCGGCGCCATGTTCCGATCCGTTCCGGTCGGCCCGCCCGCCAGCGCGCACGCMCTCACGCCGGCTGCGCCAGCGTCGTCTCGTTTTCCTTCACGTACATCGAGTTGCGCGGCCGCGCGAACACGCGCCGCACCATCGGTTCGAAGAACGACAGCGGCAGGTTGTCGTAGTCCTGCATGAAGGCGGCGCCGTCGTACTTGGCGCAGAACTCGGCGGTGCGCGCGAACAGCTCGGGCTGGCCGCGGAATTGCTCGCGCAGGTTGCGGTCAAGGCCCAGGTGGTGAAAGAAGTAGTAGCCCTGGAACACGCCGTGCTTCTCCACCATCCACAGGTTCTCGGGGCTGACGAAGGGCTTGAGGATGGCCGCGGCGATGTCGGGATGGTTGAAGCTGCCGAGCGTGTCGCCGATGTCGTGCAACAGCGCGCACACCACGTATTCCTCGTCGCGGCCGTMACGGTGCGCCAGCGTGGCGGTCTGCAGGCTGTGGGCCAGGCGGTCGATGGGAAAGCCGCCGCAGTCGCCGTCGAGCAGCTTGAGGTGGGCCAGCACGCGGTCGGCCAGGTTTTGCGCGAAGGGCATGAACTCGGCGGAAATGGCGGCCCAGTCCTCGCGTGTGCCGTTTTCCATATGGCTGAAGGTGGCGCGGGCGTGCTTTGTGGTTTCGCTCATGGGGGTGGTCTCCTGTGGCGGGTTGTCCCCGCTTGTCTTGATATTGGCGAAGCCGATTCTGGCACAGCTTTCGCGGCTACACTGTCAAGGACTCGACATTACCGCCGCCGCGCGGCGCCTCGACCCAGCATGCAGATCCGCCCTTACCTGGCCTCCGACGAGCACGACATCATCGCCCTGTGGCAGGCCTGCGGCCTGACCCGGCCCTGGAACGACCCGAAGAAGGACATCGCCCGCAAGCTCACCGAGCAGCCCGAGCTGTTCCTGGTCGGGGAAGTGGATGGCCGCGCCGTGGCCTCCGCCATGGTCGGCTTCGACGGCCACCGCGGCTGGGTGTACTACCTGGCCGTGCATCMGGACCACCGGCGCCGCGACCACGGCCGCCGCCTGATGGCGCACGCCGAGCAGCTGCTGATCGAGCGCGGCTGCCCCAAGATCAACCTGCTGGTGCGCACCGGCAACCACYAGGTGATCGATTTCTACCGCAGCCTCGGGTACGCCCAKGACGAGGCGKTCAGCCTGGGCAAGCGGCTGATCCCGGACCTGTAGCCACACCACGCCACCGGCAGGCAGCCATGTTCCGCATCCTCGCCATCGATCACCTGGTCCTGCGCAGCGCCGATGTGCCCGCGCTGCTGCGTTTCTACGTGGAGGTGCTGGGCTGCAGCGTGGAGCGCGAGCAGCCGGCCTTCGGCCTGACCCAGCTGCGCGCCGGCAGCGGCCTGATCGACCTGGTCACGCTGGACGGCCCGCTCGGCCGCGCGGGTGGCGCCGGGCCCGGTGCGCAGGGGCACAACCTGGACCATTTCTGCCTGCGCGTCGATCCCTTCGACGCCGATGCCCTGGGCACCCACCTGCGCGCGCATGGGGTGGAGCCGGGTCCGGTGGAGATGCGCTTCGGCGCCGAGGGCAAGGGGCCGTCGATCTACGTGCGCGATCCCGATGGCAATGTCGTCGAGCTGAAGGGGCCGCCAACGGATACGGTTGCGTAGCCTGTGCGGCGAACTAGGCATGCGGGCCGGATAGCCCTACAATTCCCGCTTCMCTCCGCCGCCGCTCCGGGCGCGCCATGACCGCACAAGACGCTGCTTCCGCACCACCTGCCGGCCGGCCTCCCATTTCCCCGCGCCAGCTGGTCTGGACCCTCGGCATCACCGAGACCATTTCCTGGGGCACCCTCTATTTCGCTTTCACCGTCTTTATCGGGCCGATGAGCGCCGCGCTGGGCTATTCCAAGCCCTTCCTCGCCGGCGGCTATTCGCTGGGCCTGCTGGTGTGGGCAATGTGCTCGTTCGCCGTGGGCCGGCTGCTGGACCGCGTGCCGGCGCGCATCGTCATGACCACCGGCTCCGCGCTGGCCGGCTGCGGGCTAATGCTATGGGCCTGGAGTCCGAGCCAGGCGGCTTTCCTGCTGATGTGGATACCGCTGGGCCTGGCCATGTCCACCACGCTGTACGAGCCGGCCTTCGTGGTGCTGCGCCAGGCCTTCGGCGACGGCTACCAGAAGTCCATCATGACGGTGACGCTGATGGCCGGCTTCGCCAGCACGATCTTCGTGCCGCTGGCGCAATGGCTGGTGCTGCATCTGGGCTGGCGCGAGACGCTGCTGTGCTTCGCCGCGCTCAACCTGCTGGTCTGCGCGCCGCTGCACGCGCGCCTGCGCTACCTGGCGCACGCCAGCTACGCCGCCGCCCCGGCACCGGCCATGCCGCTGGCCGACCCGGCACAGCCCGGCATCGCGCGCCTCGCGCTGCGCCAGCCGGTGTTCTGGGCGGTGGTGCTGGCCTTCACKGCGCTGGCGGTGATTGCCTCGCTGCTGGGCGYCCACCTGATCCCGATGCTGACCGAGAAGGGACTGCCGCTGGGCGAGCAGTTGATCGTGGCGGCGCTGATCGGCCCGGCCCAGGTGGTGGGCCGGCTGGTCATGATGCGCTTCCCGGCGCGCCATCCGCTGCGCCTGTCGCTGCCGGTCTACGCGGTGATGAGCGTGGGCCTGGTGTGCTTCGCGCTCGGCTACGGCAAGTGGCTGATGGCGGCGGCCGTGCTCTACGGCTGCGCCAACGGCATCAACACCATGCTGCGCGCCATGGCCATGCCGGAGCTGATCTCGCGCCATCACTACGCCACGCTCAACGGCCTGATGATGACGCCGGTGCTGCTGATGCAGGCCGCCGCGCCCTGGCTGGGCGCGCTGCTGTGGCGCGCGGCCGGCGGCTACTGGCTGATGCTGTGGGTGATGGTGGCGCTGGCGCTGTCGGCGCTGGGGGCCTTCGCCTTCGCGCTGCACCAGCGCGGCCTGCTGCGCCMGGCCACGACCGCGCTGGCATAGCGCCGGCGAGCGCCGCATGGCGCGCACGTCATGCGGCCGACGCACCGATGTGCGACGATGCGGGGCTCGAACACTTCGCTGCGCCCGCCGGGGCACGGCGCGCCATGCCGGCGCGGCGGTGCGTGCCCTTCGCCAATATGCCCGATTCCTCCCCTGCCGAACTGACCCGGCCGTCCGCTCCCGACCCGTCTCCTGCCGTGCCCGGCGCGCGCCGCGTGGAGCACGCCGCGCGCGCCACCATGGCGCTGTTCTTCGTCAACGGCGCCACCTTCGCCACCTGGGGCGTGCATATCCCGACCATCAAGGCCCGCTTCGGCCTGTCCGACGCGGTGCTMTCGCTGGCCATGCTGGCGGTAGCCGGCGGCGCCATCGCGGCGATGGGCCCGGTGGGCCGCTGGGTAGCGYGCGCCGGCAGCGCCCGCGCCAGCCGCGCGAGCGGGCTGGTCTACGCGGCGGCCACGGTGGCCATCCTGGCCATGCCGGCATTCGCCCTGCTGATCCCCGCGCTGATCGCCTTCGGCATGGCCAACGCGGCCTTCGATGTCGGCATGAACGCGCAGGCCGCCACGGTGGAGAACAGCCGCGCGCGGCCCATCATGTCGGCACTGCACGGCATGTTCAGCCTGGGGGGCATGGCCGGCGCCGCGGCCGGCGGCCTGCTGATGGGCCTGGGCGTGCCGCCGCTGGCGCATGCCGCCGGCATGGCGCTGCTGACGGCAGCGGTCACGGCCGGCGTGGCGCCCCGGTTGCTGGAKGATCACCCGATGCCGCCGCCGTCCGCCCACCACCGCGACCATGCGGTGCGCGCGCTCTGGCTGCTGGGCCTGATGGCCTTCCTCGGGCTGGTTGGCGAAGGTGCGATGTACGACTGGACCAGCGTCTATATGCGCGAAGTGGCGCAGGCACCGCAAGCATGGATCAGCGCCGGCTACGCCGCCTTCTCGGGCGGCATGGCGTGCGGCCGCTTCGGCGGCGACCGCCTGCGCGCGCGCTGGTCGGACGCGCGCACGCTGAAGATCAGTGCCTGGGTCGCCTTCGCCGGGATCGCGCTGGCGCTGCTGTGGCCGTCGCCGCGGGCGGCGCTGGCCGGCTTTGCGCTGATGGGGCTGGKGGCGGCGAACATGGTGCCGGTGTTCTTCGTGGCGGCCTCGCGCCTGCCGGGCGTGGCACCGGCCGAGGCGATCGCGCGGGTCGCGCGCTTCGCCTACGTGGGCCTGTTGCTGGGGCCGGTCATCATCGGTGGCGTGGCCCACGTCAGCAGCCTTCGCTACGGGCTGGGCGTGGTCGCCATCACCATGGGCTGGATCGCGCTGGTGGGCGCGCGGCTGGCGCGGCCCTACCTGGGCGCAAGGAAGCAGCCGGCCAGGTAGCCGGCCGCCCGTCAGGCCGCCGCCCCGAGCGCGGCCGGGGCGGATGCGCCCTGCCCCTCGAACACGAAGGTGTCCATCGCCAGCACGCCGTAGGTGACATCGTCGGCCACGCGCGCCACCCCCGCGGCGGGCTGCCCGGGCCGCGCGCCGTCACGCGGCCCCAGCGCCGCGCCCAGCGCCACGAAGAACGGCAGCAGGTGTTCGTCGGTCGGGTGGGCACGGCGGGCATATGGCGCCTGCGCGCGGTAGTCGGCAATGCGGGTGGTGTCGCCGCTGGCGAGCGCCTCGGCAAGCGCCTCGCCCATCCAGTCGCGGAACGCCTCCACATATGACTCGGCCACCTCGCCGTGCTGCTCGCGCCGCCCGCCGGGGCCGAACACTTCCTGCAGGTTGTGGGTAAAGCTGCCCGAGGCCATCACCAGCACACCCTCGTCGCGCAACGGCGCGAGCGCGCGGCCAATCTCGATCTGGGCCGCGGGCGGCAGGTAGGGGTTGAGCGCCAGTTGCACCACCGGTACGTCGGCCGCGGGGAAGAAATGCCGCAGCGGCATCCATGCGCCGTGGTCCAGCGGGCGATCCTCGTCCTGCAGCACCACCGCGGCGCCAGGCACGTGCGCCGCCTCGACCAGGGCCTTGACGCGGCCGGCCAGCGCCGGCGAGCCGGGCGCGTTGTAGCGCAGTTCGTAGAGCGCGCGCGGGAATCCGCCGAAGTCGTGCCAGGCCTCCTGCCGCTCGCGCGTGCCGACCACCAGCGTGCTGTAGATCCAGTGCGCCGAGATCACCAGCACCGCGCGCGGCTGGCGCGCGCGCAACTGCTCGCCGAGCGCGTCGAGCGCGGCGCCGCTGGGGCCCGGCTCGAGCGCGAGCATGGGAGAGCCGTGGGAAACGTAGATGGCGGGAAGCATGATGTCTGCCTTCTGATCCATTGATACATCCGAGTGTGACAAAACGCGGCGGCGCTGGCAGCGGCCATTTGCGGACTCCTCCATCAAAAAACTTGAAGCCAGCGTGCATGGACCGCGCCGGCTAACGTTGGGTGCCCCACACAACGCTTTAAAGATCCCGGCACTTCCCCGGCAATCGGCTTATGATGGCAAGCGTGGGGTCCGGCACGGCTCCGGCAAGCCCCGCAACCCGCAACCTATGGTGACGACGCGCGCCCCGGCGCGTCCGGTTGGAGAACATCGTGGTCAAGCGCCMCGCCCGCAGCCCGAGACTGCCCCATGCGAACTGGTGGCAACCGGGTGTGTATGCAAGCGGACCGGCCGTGCTCCTGTGGATCGCAGCCCGCATCCCGGCTCCCTGGCTGGCCGGCTTCCTCAACTTCCCCGCTGCCACCGCGCTGCTCAATCACTGCGGCGATACCCTCTTCGTGACCGGCTGGCTGGCCAGTKCGCTGTGGCTGTGGCTGACGCGCAAGCGCGATCCCGCCGAGAGCGCGCCGCGCCACGTCGCGCAGGACAATGCCACCAAGCCCGGCGATCACAGGCCGCACCGCGCCGGCTGACGCCGCGGCGGGCAGCGCCGATCCGTCCTTGCCGCGCCCGCCGGGAACGCCACGCGCCGTACGGGTGTAACCTTGGGGCCACACGCAAGGGCCGGTCGCGCGCCGGCCCGTTTTTCCTGGCCGGCCGCCCGATCCCTTAACATGTTGCCTTTCAGTCCCCGCCGCATGCTGTTGCGCGCACGCGGACCGCAAGCCTGTTCCTTATCGCACCAGAAGCATCAGACGCATCATGCAAGCCAACACAGCAACATCCCCGATCCCGGATATCTCCAAAGCCCAGCGACGAAAAGCCATCCTGGCCGCCACCATCGGCAACGGCCTCGAATGGTTCGACTTCACGGTCTACAGCTTCTTCGCGCTCATCATCGCCAAGCTGTTCTTCCCCACCGGCAATGACCTCACCTCCTTCCTGCTGACCGTCGCCACCTTCGGCGTGGGCTTCTTCATGCGCCCGGTCGGCGCCATCGTGCTCGGCGTCTACGCCGACCGCGTTGGCCGCAAGGCGGCGCTGACGCTGACCATCCTGATGATGGCGCTCGGCACCGCCATCATCGGCCTGGCGCCCACCTATTCGTCGATCGGCCTSTGGGCMCCGGCGCTGATCGTGCTGGCCCGCCTGATCCAGGGGTTCTCGGCCGGCGGCGAGGTCGGCGGCGCCACCGCCTTCCTGATCGAGCACGCGCCCGACGAAGAGCGCGGCGCCTACGCCAGCTGGCAGCAGGCCAGCCAGGGCATCTCCTTCATGCTGGGCGCGGCCATGGGCGCACTGGTGATCAACGGCCTGGAGCCGGAGCAGATCGACGCCTGGGGCTGGCGCATCCCGTTCCTGTTCGGCCTGCTGATCGGCCCGGTCGGCATGTACATCCGCTCCCACCTGGAGGAGCCGCCCGCCTTCGAGGTGCGCCGCGCCGAGCGCAAGGCCAGCAAGGTCAAGTTCTCGCCGCTGACGCAGGTGCTGCGCGACCACCCGCGCGAAGTGCTGGCAGGCCTCGGCGTGACCATCCTGTGGACGGTCTGCACCTATGTGCTGGTGTTCTACATGCCGTCCTACGCCAAGCAGCAGCTCGGCCTGCCGCTGGGCGCCACGTTCCAGTCCACGGCCATCTGCGGCGCCATCATCCTGGTGCTGTGCCCGCTGATGGGCATGCTGTCCGACCGCGTGGGCCGCAAGCGCATGCTGGGCACCGTGGCGCTCATCATCGGCGTGCTGGCCTACCCGCTGTTCCACTGGCTCAACGTCTCGCCGACCACGCAGACGCTGCTGATGGTGCAGGTCATCCTGGGCATCCTGCTGGCTGCCTTCACCGGCCCCGCGCCGGCGGTCCTGGCCGAGCAGTTCCCGACCGAAGTGCGCTCCACCGGCCTGTCGCTCGCCTATAACTTCGCGGTGACCATCTTCGGCGGCTTCGCCCCGCTGATCGTGACCTGGCTGATCACCTCGAGCGGCAGCAAGCTGGCACCCGCCTACTACGTGATCGCCGCCGCCGTGGTGAGCTTCATCGCGCTGCTGTTCATGCACGACCGCACCGGCAAGCCGCTGCAATGACGGCCGCGCCGGCGCCGGATTGCGCCGGCGAGCCATGAACGGATAAAAAGAAGCCAACCGCGAGGTTGGCTTTTTTTTCAGGGCGGCGGATCGCGGGCGGGCGGCGCCGCCCCGAGCGAGCGCAGCAACCGCCAGGCCATGAAGCCGAGCACGCCCACCGCCACCAGCAAGGCGCCCCACAACACCAGGCGCCGCGTATMGGCGGACACCGCCGCGGACTGCGGCGAGGCCGTCATGCCCGCGATATGCGCGTTGCCGATTACCGGCGCGGGACCGGCGAGCAGTTCGTCGCGCGCAACGCGCCCGGGCTCCGGCGCCGTCCCCTGCGCCTCGCCCACCGCCAGCGAAAACGGCGCCGCGCCGCGCGCAACAAAGGTCAGCACGGCTGGCCGCCAGCCCAGCGCCAGCTCCGGCATGCCGCTGCCCAGGCCGCCACTGCGCCCCGCTACGCTCAGGCGCCAGAAACGGTCGGCATTGCGGCTGATCGCCAGCGGCGCATTTTCCTGCTCGGTACCGCCGGCGCCCGCCAGGCGAAAGAGTTGCATGCTGCTGGCCAGGCGCCAGGCCGATTGCGCATCGGGGCGCGACCACAGCGTGGCCTGCGCCACGGTATTGGCCTGCGGCAGGCGGATGCGCACGCGCTCGGCGGGAAAGCGGCCGCCGCTGTCGAACAGGTACTCGTCGCCGGTTCCCGCCTGTGTGGCGACGATACCGTCGCGCCATTGCAGCGACAGCGGCGGCGGCGCGCTTGCCGCCACGGTTTCGACCTGTACGCGCAGCGGGACCGGCKGCGTGCCCAGCCACTGCAGCCGCAGGTAACGCGCGCGCACGCGCGCAAGCGTCACGCGGTCCTGTGTGAGCGTGCTGCCGTCGCGCGTCAGGCGCAGCAGTTGCGCCGTGCCCGCGCCCTGCCATTGCTGCAAGTCGTCGCTCGTGGTCACTTGCACGCCGCCCTGGAAGTCGCCTTCGGGCAAGCCGATCACCACCGCGCTGGCCGCCGCGCGCAGCTGGCTCAGATCCAGCAGCCAGGCCGCCGGCTTGCCGGCGGGCGGCGGCGGGCTGGCCGCGCGCAGCGCGCCGTCGCTGCCGATCACCACGCCCATGGGCGCGCCCTGGACC